>JAILLZ010000124.1 GCA_024692885.1 Lachnospiraceae bacterium
TCAGAATACCGAGTATGCCATAAAGCCATACCATATGTCTGATAAACTTTAGTTTTCTAATCATTAACGGTATCAAAAGGCAGAATACCGTTGCCGCCAAGGCAATTGCAAACTGCCTGATAGCCTTGGTGTATGACAATCTAGTGAGCATTATGAAACCAATCATCATAAGCATGCACATGTTATTCACCACAAGTCTCGATGAATTCTCATACAGCAGCCTGTAACTGGTAAGCACGACGACAAAGAAAACCACCTGCGCCCCGTAAAACAGCAAAACTGTCACATCGTCAGTCTGATCGAATATCACTAGATACGCGTCCAACTGCATGATGAACATAAGAATATTCTGATTGAAGAATATCTTCTGCTGTCTCTCCGGAGTCTGGTTGAATGTCATGAGTACCGTATAACACTCGAATGTATATATTGCGAAGAGGACTATCAGCAAATATTTTGATACCTCGCAAAAAACACTACTCATTTTTACTCTACTCCTCTTTTATAATGCCCGTAGGTAAAGCCTTCCTCTGACTTAAGCGCCTTATTGTTAAACCAGGCATCCATAATTTTTCCTGTTTCATCCGAATCCTCGGTTGTCAAAGAGATTCTAAACGATGAAACACCCATATTCTTTATATTCCTAATCTCATTAAAAAGATTAACGGCTTTTGAATTATAAAGAGTATTGTAGCAAAAAGCACAATTGTTTTTAACAGGGAATATAATACCATACCTGTCCTTTAAACCGATGTTATGTTGCTTTTTATCACAACCCTTAAATGTTTTATTGATGCATCCCGCAGTAATCATAAGCGGAATACGTCCGTACACAACCATCTCTGCATTTGAATTATCCCTGTGAGAGATCTCGCCTTTGTTCAATTCAAACGGTACGGTTAGTACATCCACACCAATGTTCTTCATCGCCTTCACGGATATATCCGAAAAAGTATAGAGTGAATGGTCACAAACCACGGATTTGTTAACAGGATTATTTCTCTTGACATAGTGTAAACCGTCATAGCTTCTTACGAGATAACCGTCAAAGTCATAGGAGGCAAAAAAGCTGTCCAAGGCTTTAGAATTGTGATTTCTGATAACATAAGGCAAACAAGCGAAAACCTTTTTACCATCACCGCGCAGTTTGTCAAAACATGATTTGGCTGAATCTAAATCATCATTCATGATGGCAGGATCTATATAAACCACGTTTACATCATAGTCAGCGATAGTTTTTAGTTGCTCTAAAGTTTCTACGGATACATTTACCGTTCCACTCAATTCAAACGATTTCGTGGATGAGTCATTAGCGAAATCAACACAATCGCTATTATTGAATGCTTCATCTGAATCTGCTTCATCAATAGCATCATTTCTTTTGAATGAACTCAACAATTCATTCTTAAATGACTCTACTGCCTCTCGACGAAGATTTTTAAGCTCAGACATGCTCAAAAACAGGTCATTATCCATTTCCGTAGTGGTCTCAATAATATCCAGAAGATCGTCTCCTGCTTTGGAAACCTTCTCAATAACCACTTCCTCGGATGTCGGTCTATTGTTTGCGGCCTCACAGCTATTTCCGTATTTACTTTGTGAAAACTCATCATTAAAGACTGTAACACAGAGCGGCTCGCCCTTTCTTGCAAAAACATGTGCCTTTACAGGCAGCTTTAATGTAGAAAGGTTCTTGTTTATATCGTAATTTGAAGCCTCAGCACCAATATGGTTTGGTCTTTGAAGTGTGACCATATCTCTGTCATTTTTCTTCTCAAGATAACCGGAGGTAAAACCGCATCGATTTCCGAGATCAAACAAGGCTTTGCTATCCTCAGCAGAAACAGAAAAACCTTCCTTGCCGTAGTTAATATAACGGTCTAAGTACTCACGATAAATTGAAACGACGCCGGCAGCATATTCCGTGCTCTTCATTCTTCCCTCAAGTTTAAAGGAATAAACACCTACTTCACAAAGCTGCGGGATATAATCTATGGTACAGAGATCCTTAAGACTCAATGGATAGTTTTCATCCTTTGAATTAATCTTTTTGCCATCTTCAAGCACGTCGTAATTCAATCTGCAAGGTCCTGCACATCTACCTCTGTTTCCGGATCTTCCGCCTAAAATGCTGCTCATCAGACACTGGCCGGAATAGCTGTAACACAATGCTCCGTGAACAAATGTTTCAAGCTCCATATCTGGACATGCCTTATGTATGTCAGCTATCTCTTTGAGTGATAACTCTCTTGCAAGGACAGAGCGGCTCATACCTATCTCTTCCATAAGCTTAACGCCATCCACATTGCAAAGCGTCATCTGTGTGCTTGCATGCAAAGGCAAGGAAGGAAAATGCTTCTTCAAAAATGAAGCAACTCCCAAATCCTGAACAATAACGGCATCCAGACCATTTTCATAGTATGGAAGAATGTAATCGTACAGTTCCTCCTCTATTTCCCTGTTTTTCATAAGGGTATTTACGGCCAAAACTATCTTTTTGTCATTCATATGACCGATGTCTATGGCCTTCAATACATTTTCTTTATTCAGGTTGGTAGCATATGCTCTGGCTGAAAACTTTTCTCCGCCGATATATACCGCATCGGCCCCTGCATTTAAAACTGCGAGTAAAGTTTCAAAAGAGCCGGCCGGTGAAAGCAATTCAAAATCTTTTCGATTCATACATACCTCTGTGGAATCATTCCAAAAATATAAGGGAACGATTAATTCGTCCCCTCTTAACATCATTTATCTGAGCTGTTTACAGGTCCCAAAAGCTTATCCTCGTATGCTTTTTCGAGGTTTTTCTTTTCAAACTCCAGCTCCTTGTTCTGACTTGTCAGCATATCCATCTTTTTTTCGTATTCCTCAAGCTTAACCTGAAGTGAAATCAACTCATGCTTTATGTCGTATACTTCCTGTTCTTTTGCCCTGACATCATTTTCTAGCTTTTCGACTCTTGAAAGTGCCTTATAATAGTCATCTGCAATATTGATGGAAAGAAGAATCGATCTCATATCAGCAGACAGTCGTCTGATGGAATCAAGCCCGTTAATCTCAGAGAGCTTATTGTTTATATATGACGCAACCTTCTGAAGATATTCCTCATCCTCATAGCCGCTCATTGTATATACTTTTCCACCGATAATTACTTCGGTATTGGCTTTTTGTGACATGACAAACTCTCCTTAACCACTAAATATGGTATTATTATACCCCACGCATTCTATATATGACAAGCCCTATTGTTTTCTCACACGGTTAAAATGTTCATACGCAAGGTCTGTGGCAACACGCCCTTTCGGCGTCCTGTTTATAAGGCCATTTTTAACTAAATAAGGCTCATAAACATCTTCTATGGTTCCGGAATCCTCACCAATTGCAGCTGCCAAAGTATCAAGACCTACAGGTCCTCCGGAGAATTTATCTATAATTGTAAGAATGATATTTCTATCATTAATATCAAGTCCCATGGTATCTACTTCAAGCAAATCAAGTGCAAAAGAAGCCACATCTTTAGTTATTACACCATCGTATTTCACCTCAGCGAAGTCTCTCACCCTTTTTAACATACGGTTTGCAAGTCTTGGGGTTCCGCGGCTTCTTTTTGCAAGCTCCAAAGCGCCTTCCTCGTCAATGGTTACGCCGAGTTTTTTTGCCGATCTGTTGATTATCTCTTTGAGTTCATCAACATCATAAAACTCCAGATGATGAACCACTCCGAATCTGTCGCGCAATGGGGCTGATAACATTCCTGCTCTGGTTGTAGCGCCAACAAGAGTAAACTTCGGAAGATCAAGTCTTATAGATCTTGCTCCTGTGCCTTTTCCTATGACAACATCAATGGAGAAATCTTCCATTGCAGGATATAAAACCTCTTCAACCTGTCTGTTAAGTCTGTGAATCTCATCTACAAAAAGCAGATCCCCATCCTTTAAGTTTGCAAGGATAGCAGCCATTTCTCCCGGTTTTCCGATAGCCGGACCACTGGTTACCTTGAGATTGACATTCATCTCATTTGCGATTATTCCCGCAAGAGTGGTCTTTCCAAGTCCCGGAGGACCATAAAAAAGAACGTGATCCAGCGGCTCTTTTCTTGCTTTTGCGGCCTCTATATAAACCTTGAGATTGTTTTTTGTTTTCTCCTGACCCACATACTCATCCAGAGTCTGTGGTCTCAGATTGCTTTCATTTGATTTATCTTCTTCCATGATTTCGGAAGTGATAATACGTCTTTCCATTGGATGCTCCTCTTAAATAAATGCCATCTTTTTAAGCGCTGATTGAAGAATTGTCTCAACTGTCTCTCCATCGACCGGCTCAACTTCATAGACGCATTTTGTTGCTTCCGATGATGTGTAACCAAGGGCAACAAGAGCCTCTATAGCTTCTTTTCGAACTGAATTTGTGGATGTACTTCCGTCTCCTTCGGAAGCAGTTTCTTCTGCAATAATATAATCGTCCTCGGTTGCAATCTTGTCTTTAAGTTCGAGAATAATGCGTTCTGCAGAACGTTTTCCAACTCCCGGAGCTTTAGATATCGTCTTGGCATCGCCAGCCAAAATAGCAAATCTAAGATCTCCTACTGAAAGAGTTGAAAGAATTGCCATAGCAGCCTTTGGACCAACGCCTGAAACGCCAAGAAGAAGTCTGAATGTCCTAAGCATCTCCTTTGAATCGAAACCAAAGAGAGACATATCATCTTCTTTAACGTTAAGATGTGTGTAAAGTTTTATTTCATTTCCGGTTGCCGGAAGCATCTCGTAAACAGTCTGAGGAATAGTTATGAGATAACCCACTCCGGACGCTTCTATCACAGCCGTGTCCGGCTCTTTCTCAACCAGTTCCCCCTTTATATATGCATACATTCCTATACCTCTTTATCAAACAATGTTTTTGTTCTTATGATTATCTCTCCGCCCACAATTCCTATAAGAAATCCTGTCAGAATTCCTGAAATCATAAGTACCGGGAAATAATAGAACATATTAATATTCTCAACAATAACAGCAGCTACAATAATCTGACCAAGATTATGAGTTATTCCTCCGAACACACTCACCGCTATTATCTTAAAAAGATTAAGTTTCTTCAGCAAACACATAACTGCCCAACTGAGTATACCGCCGGCAAGACTGTAAATAATACTGAATGCGTTTCCAAACATAAAACCGACTAAGACGATTCGCAAAACCGAAACCACAAATGCTTCTTTACAGCCAAAACGGTATATCATTATCAAAACAAGGATATTGGTAAGTCCAAGCTTTATTCCGGGAATCCCAAAATTTATGGGAATCAGTGTTTCAACATAGCTTAAAACAAGAGCCAATGCCAGGAAAACACCCATATAAGCCGTTTTAACGGTTGGACTCATCTTCTGTCCGTCACTGTGAAATGCCATCTATCTCCAGATCTTCCTCTCCGTAGATTTCGACTACAACTTTATTTGGTAAACAAACTATCATCTGACCGGATTTTGATATTTTCCCCTGTTTAACACAGAGTTTGTCCGGGCAATCAGCATCAGTCATAAAGACATAAGAATCCTTTATGACAACGGTATTCGTAACCGTGTTGTCATCGGACAGCACCTCTATTTCAAGGTCTTCATCTAGGGGATATACCCCATATGTCTCACCGTCAACAGAAATCACACATGTCTGTCCGCTTTCTTTGACCAAACCCTTTGACACTATAAAATATGCAAAAACAGCTATTATCAGCAGGATAAGAATTATATATATGTCCCGCTTTGCAACAAGCTCTTTCATCTTATGTTGCCGTCTACCTCTCCAATATAATAGAAACCTTTACACTCTACGAGTTTAACATCTACGTATTTTCCGATAAGAGACTTGTCTCCCGGGAAATGAACGATTGAATTATTGCTCATTCTGCCGGAAACAAGGCTGTCATCCTGCTCATTTACGTTCTCAACAAGGACTTCTGTCACTTCACTGACATGTTTGGCAGCCTGCTCCTTTGAGTATTTCTGCACCTTGGCAAGAAGTCTGTCAAATCTGTCCTTAACTACCGCTTCATCCACCTGTTCAGGGTTTGATGCAGCAGGAGTTCCTGTTCTTTTTGAATATATAAATGTGAATGCGCTGTCGTACTTGACGCGCTCAACTACATCCATTGTCTCCAGGAAATCTTCCTCCGTCTCTCCGGGATAGCCAACTATAATATCCGTCGTAATAGCAATATCAGGTATTGCCTTTCTAAGTTTCTCTACAAGTGAAAGATATCTCTCCTTGTCGTAACGTCTGTTCATATCTTTCAGAATTCTTGAACTTCCTGACTGCAATGGAAGGTGGAAGTGTTTGCAGATTTTCTTTGAACGAGCCATAACTTCAATGAGTTCATCGGAAAGGTCCTTCGGATGAGAAGTCATAAAACGAATACGTCTTAAGCCTTCTATCTTTTCCACTTCGTCCAAAAGTTCAGCAAAAGTCATTGGATTATCCAAGTCTTTACCGTAAGAATTGACATTCTGTCCCAAAAGCATTACTTCGGTAACGCCGTCTTCACAAAGTCTCTCAATCTCGCGAAGAATTGCCTTCGGTTCACGGCTTCTCTCTCTTCCTCTGACGTAAGGAACTATACAGTAGCTGCAGAAATTGTTGCATCCAAAGCTGATGTTTACTCCGGATTTAAACGAATATTTTCTGTCTACAGGTAAATCCTCTACTATTCCTTCAGCTGCTTTCCAAACATCAACTATTACTCCATCGGAGTCAAAGGAATTGCACAGAATCTCGGCAAATTTATAGAGATTATGCGTTCCAAAAAGTATATTTACATGCTTATGCTTTGTTGTAATGGTTTTTACAGCATCCTCCTCCTGCATCATGCAGCCACAGATACCGATAATTGTATTCGGATGCTTTTTCTTATAGTTTTTAAGCTGTCCAAGATGACCGTACAATCTCTGATTGGCATTCTCTCTGACAGTACAGGTATTGAAGATGATAATATCCGCATCCTCTTCTTCAACATTGACATATCCAATGTTTTCAAGAACTCCGAGAAGCTTTTCAGAGTCTCTGGCATTCATCTGACAACCGAATGTCGTAATATGGCAGGTGAGATCGCGATTAAGCTCTTTTTTCTTTGCTGCAACTATCTCCCTGGCCTTTTTTATATAATAATACTGTCTTTCAGGCTCCGATGTTGGCGGAGACATGGTAAGATCTGAAGACTGTATTTCTTTTTCGTACATGTTTAAATATTCCATGAATTACTCCTATCATGTGCATGAGTCGCAAATCACTTCATCCATTCTTATATCAAAAAGCGATGAATCAATATGCTCTGTAATCTGATTTCTAAAACAAACCCCAATCTTTTTATGATTATCGTATTTTCCGAAATATCTGTCATAATATCCTGCGCCGTAACCTATGCGGCTGCCGTCAAGATCAAATGCAAGGCCGGGCACAAGAAAATAATTATCAGCCGGAATAATCTCATCACAGCTCTTCTTTGGTTCCATAACCCCAAAAGTTCCCGGTTCCAAATCCGTTTTATCTTTTATGACATAAAACTCCATGTCTTTGTTTGCTTCGTATTTATTGCTGTTCACTCTGGGAAAAGCCAGTCTAACCCCATTTTTCATAAGACTGTCATATAGATTCCACAGGTTTAATTCACTGTCTTTAGGTGAATACACAAAAACCACTGTCTCACCGGACAGCTTTTTTCTAAGAATTTCTGCGATTTCTTCCTCTGCCTTTGTCTTCAAATCCAAAGGAATTGCATCTCTTTTTGCTTTATGAAGTTTTCGTATTTCCTTTTTTAGAACCATATTTTTCCCCCAAATTAACGACTTCTCCATTTTCGTCGACCATATCTATGTTGTTGAGCTGGCTTCTGATATTTGCTCTGATACTTGCTATATATTCTTTTCTGAGAAGCTCCTGCTCTTTCTTTTCCGCATCTGTAAGTCCCTCAGCCTGAGACTTGTGATACAGCTCATTTATTCTTGCTATACGTTTCTCGTCCATTTTACCTCCGAATAATAAACTAATCTTCCAAATAATCCTTTATATAGAATCCATCTGAATTGTTTTTATGGAAGATGGTTCCATGAAAATCATTCTCAAATATCTGATGTATAACCCCTACATCTTTTGCATTTGCAATGATCATATCTGCTCCAGCTCTTGTCGCAATTTTAGCAGCTTTAAGCTTAGTCGCCATTCCGCCTGTTCCGACATCGCTTCCCGTCGTCTCCTTTGCAAGAGAGAAATACTCCTCATTAAGCTCATAAACGTCTTCAACAAGAGAAGCATCAGGATTTACATTCGGATCATCTGTATACAGACCATCGATATCGGAAAGCAAAATGAGTAAATCTGCCCCTACCATAGCGCATACCAATGCCGAAAGTGTGTCATTGTCACCGAACTGAATCTCATAGGTTGAGACTGTATCATTCTCATTTACAATCGGAATAACACCCATATCAAAAAGGCGGTCGAATGTGTTCTCGGCATTTATTCTCGATTCATCGTTTACAAGATTATTCTTTGTAAGAAGAACCTGAGCCGCAACCTGATGATACTCACCAAACATCTTCTGGTAAGACATCATTAGACTTGCCTGTCCCACAGCCGCACATGCCTGTTTTGATGCAAGACAATCAGGCTTAGTCTTTAGCCCCAACGTTTTTCTTCCAACCGCTATAGCTCCGGAACTCACCAAACACACTTCGATGCCGGAGTTTCTCATATTGCAGAGTTCTCTTACAAGTCGCTCCATCTTTAAAAAGTCTACGCCACCGGTTTCATGATGGGTAAGTGATGAAGAGCCTATCTTTATAACAACGCGCTTTATATTTTCCAAGTTTAATCTATTACTCATGATGAAAATCCTTATAAAAAACCGGATAAATGACAACTATTGCATTGTAGCATTTATCCGGTATTTTTACAAATTATTGAAGTTATGTAGCTTAAACGTTATTGACATAAAACCTATGTCATAATAGCAGCTGGATTAAAGGATTATCTTCTTAGGACACTTCTCAACACATGCACCACACTGTGTACACTTTGTCTGATCAATGTATGCAACATTGTCTGTTACATGAACTGCATCATGCTCACATGTCTTCTCACAGAGATGACATCCGATACAGCCAACCGAACATGCCTTCATGACATTTCTTCCGATATCCTTTGAGCTACACTGTACCATATGCTTTGCGTCATAAGGTACAAACTCGATAAGATTCTTAGGGCAGGCAGAAACACATTTTCCGCAGGCTTTACATGCTTCCTTGTCAACAACGGCTACTCCGTCTACAACATGGATTGCATCGAAAGGACAAGCCTTTACGCAGTTTCCAAATCCTGCACATCCGTATGAACAAGATTTAGGTCCTCCACCAGGAATAAACTCAAGTGCAGCACAGTCTTCAACACCTGTGTACACATAATCAGAGTTTGCCTTTTCGCAGGTTCCGGCACATTTTACAAATGCAACCTGTCTTACAGAATCTCCGGCTTCAACTCCCATGATAGCACCAATCTTTGCTGCACACTCAGCACCACCAACAGGGCACTGATTTACAGGAGCTTCGCCTTTTGCAATAGCAGCTGCGAGTCCTGAACATCCAGGGAATCCACAACCACCGCAGTTATTTCCCGGAAGAACACCGAGAACTGCTTCTTCTTTAGGATCTACTTCTACTTTGAATTTCTCACCTGAAAAACCAAGGAAGAATCCTACTATGATACCAACACCACCAACAATGACTGTGGCAATCAGAATTGCCCTAACACTCATCTCACAGCCCTCCTTAAATCAAACCTGAGAATCCAAAGAATGCGATTGCCATAAGACCTGCTGTGATAAGAACAATCGGTGATCCCTTGAATGCCTGAGGTACGTCATTATACTCAATCTTTTCTCTGAGTCCGGCCATGATAACAATTGCGATGGTAAAACCAACTGCTATGGCAAAACCATTTAAGGTACTCGTCAAAATATTGTAACTGTTTGCTACATTCTTTAATGCAACACCCAAAACCGCACAGTTTGTTGTGATGAGCGGAAGGTATACACCGAGCGACTGATAAAGAGCCGGTACAGACTTCTTTAAGAACATTTCAACAAACTGAACAAGTGCTGCGATAACTACGATAAATACGATAGTCTGTAAATAAGAGAATCCCAAAGGATCCAATACAAATTTGTAAATGATACTTGTAACAAGCGATGCAACAGTGTTTACAAAGATAACAGCTCCACCCATTCCTGCAGCGGTATCAACCTTTTTTGATACTCCGAGGAAAGGACACAATCCTAAGAACTGACTCAGTACAACGTTGTTTACAATCGCCGATCCAATCATTATGACTAACAATTCTTTCATATGATGTACTGCCTCCTATTCTTTGTCTTTCTTTGCTGCATTGTCTCTTACCTTGTTAAAGAGAGCCTGAAGGCAACCAAGAACAAGGAAAGCACCAGGTGCAAGGATGAAAATTGTAATCGGTGTATATCCGAATGAGCCATCCTCTGCCAATGGAAGAATCTGTGCACCGAATAACTGTCCGGCACCAAGAATCTCTCTGACAGCACCAAGAGCTGTAAGTGCTAAAGTAAATCCTATACCCATTCCGATACCGTCCATGATAGATGGGAATACCGGATTCTTAGATGCGAAACTTTCCGCACGACCAAGGATAATACAGTTAACAACTATAAGTGGAATATAAATTCCAAGTGATGCATAAAGCGATGGAACAAATCCCTGTACAAGGAACTGAACTATCGTAACAAAAGATGCAACAATAACAATGAATGCAGGCATACGTACTCTGCCCGGTATAACATTTCTCAAAGCTGAAATAAACAGGTTTGACATGACAAGAACCACCGTTGTTGAAAGTCCCATTCCGAGTCCGTTGGTAGCAGATGTTGTTACCGCAAGAGTCGGACACATTCCAAGCAACAATACGAAGGTGGGATTGTCTTTTACAATACCATTAACCAATGGTTCAGTATTCTTACTCATCTTCTATCCCTCCTACTTTAATACGGTTCTGAAATACATAAGGCCTGCGTCCACACCGTAAGTAACTGCTTTAGATGTGATGGTAGCACCACTGATGGCTTCGATTGAGCCACTTGGATCTACCTTTGAAACCTCAAGATAACTGTCATCAGAATCAAATGATACATTGTTGAACTGAGAACTGAATTTGTCTTCTTTGGCTTTCATACCAAGACCTGCAGTCTCGCTGATATCTGTAATTGAATAACCGTTCAAAACACCGTCAAGTGTAACACCGATTGAGAATGTGATATCTCCGCCGTATCCTGCATGAGATGTAACGGTGATAACATATCCAAGCAATGTATCTGAAGCATCAAGTGCTTCTACAACTGTGATGATATCATCATCAGCATACTTAGCTTTTACAGCCTCAACAGCAGATGCATCCAACTCAATCTCGTTGAATGAAACAGCATCTGTAAATACTTCCTGATATGCCGCTGCTGTAGCTGCTTCGTTAGCAGCCTGGATAGGTGCAGCGGTAATCTCATGAACGAGTCCCAAAGCACATCCGGAAACAAGAGTAATAAGAGTCAATAATAATGCGTCTTTAACAATTTTATTCATTATTTATCTCCTCCTTTTTTCTCTTTAACCACACCAAATGCAAGAGGTACGGTTACTCTTTCGATAAGAGGAACTAAAAGGTTTGAGAAGATAATTGCATAAGAAACACCTTCTGCAGATGCTCCAAAGATTCTGAATATACCTGTCAAAAGACCAAGGCATATACCAAATACAATCCTTCCCGTAGGAGTAATAGGTCCCGTCACATAATCGGTTGCCATAAAGAAAGCTCCGAGCATGATACCACCACCGCAAAGCTCTGCTGTGATGTAAACAGGATCAAATCCATGTCCTGCAAAGAGAACAAGGAAGATAACAAATGTAATGATATAAGAAGCCGGAATAGTGATATCTATAACTCCCATGATAATAAGGAAGATAGCACCAATAAGGATAGCAACAACAGATGTCTCACCAATTGTTCCTCCGATACGACCTATAAACATATCCATTACATTGACTGCAGCAAGACCTTCTCCGCTCTTGATAACAGCAAGTGGTGTTGCTGCTGAAAGTCCGTCTACAGATTTTGGATCGATAAAGCTTGTCATGCTTCCGGTAAATGAAATAAGA
Organism: Lachnospiraceae bacterium; assembly: GCA_024692885.1. Lineage (GTDB taxonomy): Bacteria > Bacillota > Clostridia > Lachnospirales > Lachnospiraceae > JAILHT01. The sequence goes on from JAILLZ010000124.1 coordinate 12,212, forward strand.
AGGAAACATCTACCACCCAATGCAGGGTTCATGAAGTTCTGACCAAGTCCACCGAAAAGTCCTTTTACAATAACGATTGCAAAAACACTTCCCAAAGCAACTTCCCAATAAGGAATTGTGCTTGAAACGTTGAGTGCAAGGAGTAAACCTGTAACAACGGCACTCAAATCATTTATTGTCTGCTCTTTACCAACGATTTTATTGAAAATATATTCCGAAATAACCGCACTGGCGATTGAAACTATAATCATGATAAGAGCTCTGATTCCAAAATTGTAAATACCAAAACAGCTTGCCGGCAAAAGACCGATGATTACATAAAGCATTATGCGGCTGCTGGTATCCTTGGAACGAATATGTGGTGATGAAGCTACATTAAATAACTCACTCACAATAATTCACCTCTTTCTTCGTAATTGTTCATCAGATACTAAGCTTACTTACGTTTTGATGCCAGCACCTGTTTTTTCATTGTCTTAATGGACTGAGCAAGGTGTCTCTTTGCAGGACATGCAAAACTGCAGCTTCCGCACTCGATGCACTCAAGTCCGTACCATTTTTCAAACATATCAGACTGTCCGCGCTCACCGTAGTCTGCAAGTCTTGAAGGAACAAGCTGTTCAGGACATGCCTCAACGCAACGTCCACAGTTGATACAGTTTGTTGTCTTGAATGCAGCCACCTCGTCCTTTGTGAAGCAAAGCAATGCTGATGTAGTCTTTGTAGTAGGAACCTCAAGATCAAACATGGCAAATCCCATCATAGGGCCACCTGATATAATCTTCTCACAACCGGTATTTTTGAATCCGCCGGCAGCTTCAAGAAGCTCGTTATATCCTGTTCCTATCTTAATCTTGAAATTCTGTGGATTTGAAACAGCATTACCTGTAACGGTAAAGATTCTGTCCATAAGCGGTCTACCGAATCTAACCGCATTATAAATTGCCACAAGAGTCTCAACGTTATCAACGATGCAACCTGCGTCTGCCGGTAACATCTTTGAGTTGATAGATCTCTTTGTAACAGCATAAATAAGCTGACGCTCTCCACCCTGAGGGTATTTGGTTGTAAGCTCGCAAACCTCAAGTCTGGACTCATCTTTTGTGAGTTCTCTGAGCTTTGCAATAGCTTCAGGCTTGTTGTCTTCGACTCCAAACACACCCTTGGCCTTAGGGAACATCTGCAATACGATTTTCATACCTTCTACAAGTTTTTCAGGTTCTGTGACCATTCTTGTATAGTCGGATGTGAGATATGGCTCACACTCTGCACAGTTGGCTATAATGTACTCTATAGCCTCCGGATTCTTAGGAGATAACTTTACGTGTGTCGGGAATCCGGCACCTCCCATTCCAACAACCCCCGCATCCTTAATCTTAGTGATGATTTCTTCATTGCTCAGAGTTGAAACATCCTCAGTTTCTACAAACTCAGCCTCCTTGTACTCTCCATCGTTTTCAATAACGATTGAGTTACATGTTCCACCTGTAGCAACACGACGTGCTTCAATGGCTTTGACTGTTCCCGAAACAGAACTGAAAATAGGTGAAGAAACAAATCCGCCCGCATCTGCAATCTTCTGACCTCTGAGAACTGTATCGCCAACAGCTACAACAGGAGTTGCAGGCGCACCGATATGCTGAGATAACGGATAGACCAACAGTCCCTGTGGCAACAATTCACTGACCGGTTTATCCTTTGACAGTTCTTTTCCGTCGTAAGGATGAACACCGCCTTTAAATGTCATGCCCATTTACGTGCCCCTTCTTTCTTTAAAAATTTTGATTTAATGACATACGCCCAATCAATCTATACTATTATAACATAATGGACAAAAAGTTAATCTAAATTTAATATTTAATTGTGTTTTTTTTTACAAACACCGTGTTTATTTAATAATAAGCATTGGCTATAATTCACATATGACTAAAAATATTATCCAAAATAATGAACTGAATATACAGAATATCTTTAAAGACGTACCCTTCCAAACCGGCTCTTTCGTTTATCTCGATATCGAGACCACCGGTTTTTCAAAAAACAGGAATCATATTTTTCTTGTCGGTTTAGGTGAAATCAAAAACAACAGCTTGGAAATAACCCAGTTTCTCGCCGAGAAAGAAAACGAAGAACCTGAGATTCTAAGGCAGTTTGTGGACTTTATAGATCCAGCTAAAACACTTGTAACATATAACGGGACAAAATTCGATCTTCCGTTCCTTGAAGCAAGACTTAACAAATACGGATTGCCGATTCCGGATTTATACTCAAATTCTTTAGATATGTACAAGAAAGCCAAAAGTCTTTTGAATTTCTTGTCTTTGCCCGATTTTAAACAAAAAACGATCGAACAGGTTCTTCACATTAAAAGAAACGATAAACTGGAAGGTCGCGAACTGGTAAATGCCTATAAAGCATTCACCAAGGGCGAAAAAGAATTAAAAGATGCTCTTCTGCTTCATAACAAATGTGATATTGAAGGTCTTGTAAGTATCTTTTCAATATACAGTGTGGCAAAGGAATATCAGAGCTTTAGAGAATCATTAACCATAGAAATCAATTCGGTAACACAACAAAAATATAAAGCTCTGGACGGTTCCGAAAAAGATGAGTATCTCATTGAATTCAATCTGAACCAAAGCTTAAACAACCCTGTTTCACTTATAACCGAAGACATGTTTTTAAAGGCCGATTCCACCTCAGGAGTCGCATCCATAAAGGTCTTCGAAGGTGAATTGAAATACTTTCTTCCGGATTATAAAAGCTACTATTATCTGCCCGAGGAAGATATATGTGTTTTAAAGGAGTTGGCAACCTATGTAGATGCCTCAAGAAAAGTTAAGGGTACAAAAGAGAATTGCTATGTAAAAAAAGACGGATCATTCTTGCCGGCATTGTTCAATGAATTAAAAATTAAAGAAAAGTCATTTTACCTCTTCAAAGAACAACATGATTCCGAGAAGAAATACATAGAAGCTGATGAAAAACACATGGATAGCAAGGATTTCTGGAACAAATACATATGCCAAACCATTCTGTGTAATCTTACATAATCAGCCTTCTACAAATATAAGGAAATACTAAAGCAAACA
>JAILLZ010000026.1 GCA_024692885.1 Lachnospiraceae bacterium
TAATCCAAACATGGCCAGAGCTCAGGGAATCAACACCAACGGTGCAAAGGTTCTCGGTCTTGCAATAAGCAACGGTCTGGTGGCTTTCGCCGGTGGACTTTACGCACAGTATCAGGGTAACGCCGATGTAAACATGGGCCGTGGTGCCATCGTTATAGGACTTGCAGCCGTTATCATCGGAGAGGTTTTGAGCGAGGCTTTCTTTAAAAAGCATCTGAACTTCGTAGCAAGACTCACCTTCACTGTTATCGGTGCAATTATTTACTACATTGTTATCGCTTTCGTACTTTGGCTTGGACTTTCAGCTCAGGATTTGAAGCTCTTCTCAGCCATCGTCGTTGCTATTTTCCTGGCAGTTCCTTACCTGCGTCAGCAGTCCAGAACTTCCTTCAAAAAATCTTCGAAAAACGGAGGTGCTAACTAATGCTGAGACTTGAAAACATCAAAAAGACTTTTAATATAGGCACTATAAACGAAAAGCCGGCTCTCACCGGAGTTTCGCTTCACTTGAATCCGGGTGACTTTGTCACTGTCATCGGAGGAAACGGTGCCGGAAAATCTACAATGCTCAATGCGGTTGCCGGTGTATGGCCTATCGATTCCGGAAGCATCATCATAGACGGAGTCGATGTAACAGGCTTATCCGAGCACAAGAGAGCCGCATATCTCGGCAGAGTCTTTCAGGATCCTATGAACGGAACTGCTGCTACCATGGAAATCCAGGAAAACCTGGCTATCGCAGCAAGAAGAGGTAAATCCAGAAGACTTCGCTGGGGTGTAACAAAAGATGAAAAAGAAAAATACCATGAACTGTTAAAAGAACTCGAGCTCGGACTTGAGGACAGAATGTCCACAAAGGTTGGTCTTCTTTCGGGAGGACAGCGCCAGGCCTTAACCCTCCTTATGGCAACGATCCAGAAGCCGAAGCTTCTGCTTTTGGACGAGCACACGGCCGCGCTGGATCCTAAAACCGCATCGAAGGTTTTAAGCCTCTCGGATAAGATCATTGCCGAGCACGGTCTCACTGCCATGATGGTCACTCACAACATGCGAGATGCAATCGCACATGGCAACAGACTTATTATGATGAATGAAGGAAAGATAATGCTGGACATCTCCGGTGAAGATAAGAAGAAACTCACCGTTGATGCTCTCCTTCATCAGTTTGAAATTGCAAGCGGCGGAGAAACATTTGACAATGACTCCGCACTGCTTTCAAAAGGTCACTAAACTCCCATTTTTACTAATAACACTCAACCCTGTGTGCAACAATTTTGTTGTATGCGGGGTTGAACTATTTATGTGCAACATTTTGTTGTATGTGGAGTTGACTATTTTTGTACATCAAATATGATGTTTCGATTTTTGTTTAATAAATCGCCATCTCGACAAGACGATTCTTCAGCCCGCAATACCTCGCCAGTTGAGTCTCGTTTTGTACCATATCGCCAAATGTGTTTTCATCACCAACGATTGTGACGCACTTTCTGGCACGCGTAACCGCTGTGTAGATGAGATTCCTGTTCATCAGCATTCTAGGGCCATCGAGGAGCGGAATAACCACTGCAGGATACTCTGAACCCTGTGATTTGTGAATGGTTATCGCATAGGACAATTCCAGTTCATCCAGAGACGAGAATGGATAATCCACTTTTTTACCTTCTTCGAATTCTACCGTGACGGTCTGTGCAAAATCGTTTATCTCTTTTACTATTCCCATGTCCCCGTTGAAGACACCGAGTCCACGATCTATAACAATTCCGAACTGGCCCGCAATCTCCCATTCGAGATTGTAGTTGTTCTTTATCTGCATTACCTTGTCGCCCTCGCGAAGGATGCCGTCTCCGTGCTCCCTCTCTCGTTTTCCTTTTGAAGGCGGATTCATGTAGTTTTGCAGAATCTTGTTGAGCCTCTCAACTCCAAGAAGTCCCTTTCTCATAGGTGTAAGAACCTGAATATCAAAAGGCGTTGCCTGCACATATCCCGGCAGTTTTTCTCCCACAAGCTGCATGGTCACATTTATTATCTTGTCTGCATCGTATCTCTTAAGGAAAAAGAAATCCCGACTCTTGTTGTCCAATGTAACTTCTTTTCCCTCGTTTATCTTGTGTGCATTTACCACTATATCGCTCTTTGTGGCCTGGCGGAAAATCTTTGTCAGTCGCACCACCGAGAATTTTTCGCTCTCTATAATGTCCTTTAAAACGCTTCCGGGTCCCACAGAAGGAAGCTGGTTTGCATCTCCCACAAGAATCAGTCTTGTGCCCGGCGCAATCGCCTTTAAAAGAGCATTCATAAGCGTGATGTCAACCATGGACATCTCATCCACTATGACAACATCCGTCTCAAGAGGATAGTCCTCATTTCTTCCGAATCCCGCTGATATAGCGTTTTCCGAATCATCTGCGCTTCCGTTTAGTTCAAGCATACGATGAATGGTTTTTGCCTCTATTCCCGTTGCCTCAGTCATTCGCTTTGCGGCACGTCCCGTAGGAGCGGCAAGCATTATCTCAGCGCCCTGATAATTGAAGCTTTTTATTATGTTGTTTATAGTGGTTGTTTTTCCGGTTCCCGGACCTCCTGTGATGACAACAACACCGTTTTTCATTGCCTCGCGCATGGCAAGGGTTTGCATGTCATCCTCTTCGAGCTCACTGCCCTTTTTTACATGCTTTATGATAGTTTCTATTTTCTCGTCCGGTATGTCATACTTCATGTTTCTCTCAAGCAGCATTCTTGCCACTGAGCTTTCTATGGCATAAAAAACAGAGGAGTAGATATTCTCTCCTTTTACCACTATCTTTTTTTCTATGGAAAGATCCATGTACAGTCTTTCCACCATCTCGGGGTCCACGCCAAGAAGCGCAACACTTCGTTCGGTGAGTTTTTCTGCGGGCAGATAGGTATGGCCTTCTCCCGAAGCCATCAATAGAACATAGAGAATTCCGCTTTTTATTCTGAAGTCGGAATCCACCTTTATTCCGGCTTTCATTGCTATATCGTCTGCGATTTTAAAACCCACACCTTTTATGTCATCGGCGATTCTGTATGGGTTTTCGCGCATGATTGTATATATTTCAGGGCCGTATTTGTTGTATATTTTTACAGCCAAAGCAAGTGTTATTCCGAACTGACTTAAGAAGATGATCGCACTTCTCAACTCTCTTTTTTCACATACCTGTGCAGCAATATCTCTTGCTTTTTTCTCACTGATTCCTTTTATTTCAACGAGCCTCTCAGGCTCCTCCTCAATAATTCTAAAGGTATCCTTTTTGAAATGCCTTACGATTCTGTTTGCCATCGCTAGTCCGATACCTTTTATGGCACCTGAACCAAGATAGCGCTCTATGGCAATTTCATCCTCAGGTTCACACTCTTTGAGATTGCTGATTTTTATCTGCGTGCCGTATGAAGGGTGTTCCACGTATTCCCCTTTTATCTCCACGTTCATTCCGTCCGTGATTCCCGGCACCGTACCTACACAGGTAATTTCTTCTTCATCACAAACGACAACGAATACTGCGTACCCGTTGTCGTCGTTTTTGTAAATTATGTGATCTATGTATCCTTTTAATTCTGTCACTCTTGCGCTTCCAATCTTGTATCAACTATTTGTCGTCCTGTGAAGCTTCCTGCTTTTTAGCAGCTGCGACTACAGATACCATCTTGTAAAGTCCGTACAGTGTAAGCATTATACCTGCGCCGAGAACGATACCACTAAGATAGTCGGAAATGCTTGCTGTATTAGCGCACACGATAGCCATCAGTCCAAACAAAGCAACTATGCTATACTTCTTTGCTGTATTCATCTCATTTTCCTCCCCCTATATTATTATTCACCAATTATCGTACCATAACATAGGAGTTAGAACAACACCACGCCGAAACAATTATTGAATACTTCAACTATCATTCAAAACAGTTATTCAATTCCGTAGTTTCGCTTCATCTGCTCATACATCTTCTGCGCAAGTCCGAGCTGTCCGGAATCTGCAATGTCTCCGGCAACCTTTTTCATGGTTTCTTCCTTGTAGAAATCCGTAAG
>JAILLZ010000143.1 GCA_024692885.1 Lachnospiraceae bacterium
TAGCGGGTCTATTCCATCTCAATCGTTCCAGGTGGTTTTCTTGTCATATCGTAGAATACACGGTTTACTCCGCGCACCTCATTTATAATTCTGCACATGACTGTCTGAAGAACTTCAAATGGTATCTCTGCTGCCTCAGCTGTCATGAAATCGATGGTTCTTACAGCTCTCAAAGCAACGGCATAATCATATGTTCTCTCGTCGCCCATTACACCAACTGAACGCATGTTAGTGAGTGCTGCAAAGTACTGGTTTGGCATCCATGGTGCCTCTGTGCCATGCTCCTTCTTGTAAGCTTCTGCAGCCTTGTCTACCTCTTCTCTGTAGATGTAGTCCGCATCCTGAACTATGCGAACCTTGTCGGCGTTTACTTCGCCGATTATTCTTATTCCAAGTCCAGGGCCAGGGAATGGCTGACGGAAAACGAGTCTTTCAGGTATGCCAAGTTCAAGACCTGCTTTTCTCACTTCGTCCTTGAAAAGATTTCTGAGTGGCTCGATGATTTCTTTGAAATCAACGAAATCAGGAAGACCTCCCACATTATGGTGAGACTTGATAACAGCAGACTCTCCACCGAGGCCTGACTCAACAACGTCAGGATAAATGGTTCCCTGTGCGAGGAAATCTACCGCACCAATCTTCTTAGCTTCCTCCTCGAATACACGGATGAATTCCTCACCGATTATCTTTCTCTTTGCCTCCGGCTCAGATACGCCTGCAAGCTTTGAATAATATCTGTCCTGTGCATTTACACGGATAAAGTTGAGATCAAACTGTCCTTTCTCACCGAAAACGGCCTCTACTTCATCTCCCTCATTTTTTCTGAGAAGGCCGTGGTCTACAAATACACAGATGAGCTGTTTTCCTATCGCTTTTGAGATAAGGCCTGCTGCAACTGATGAATCAACTCCACCTGAAAGCGCGAGAAGCACCTTTCCGTCTCCTACCTTTTCTCTGATTTCCTTTATAGTATTCTCAACGAAAGAATCCATTCTCCAGGTTCCGGCACATCCACATACGTTTCTTACGAAATTGAAAAGCATCTTGCTTCCTTCTACTGTGTGAAGAACTTCCGGATGGAACTGGATAGCATAAAGCTTTTTGCTTTCACACTCTGCTGCTGCAACAGGGCAGTCTGCTGTGTGCGCAACCACTCTAAAGTCAGGAGCCGCATTTTTTATGTAATCAGTATGGCTCATCCAACATACAGTCAAGTGATCATCTGTATCATGATCGTCAAGCTTTGCTGCAGGGAAAGCTACTGAAGATACCTTCTCTCCAATATTTGAGAAAAGTGGTGATGTTGTATCCACAAACACTTCGGTCTTTCCATACTCTCTAACAGGAGCCTTGCAAACATTACCTCCCATTATGAGCTGCATGAGCTGTGCACCGTAGCAAAGTCCCAAAACCGGTATTCCAAGTTCGAAAAGCTCCTTTGAATATGTAGGTGCTCCTTCTTCATAACAACTGTTTGGGCCTCCCGTGAGAATGATTCCCTTAGGATTCATTGCCTTTATGGTTTCCAAATCTGTTTTATAAGAGTAGATTTCACAATAAACATTGCACTCTCTTACTCTTCTGGCTACCAGCTGATTGTACTGTCCGCCAAAGTCGATAACTATGACCTTTTCCTGATCCATCTGTATCTCCTCTCAGTTATCTTATAAACTTATATTCTAATCTTACTTATTATTCTTCGCCTATTAAGAAAGATTTCTAATAAATAGTTTATACACTAATTATTACTTTTCTTCAATATGCATAAACAACAATTATTCTCTTATAAGCTCAAACTCTCCACAAATAAGCCGATATATGCAAAATAAGGTGTGCATTTTCTTTTCTAAGTGTTATAGTATATTTTAGTGTTTTCTGCGATTTTGCAAATATCACTAATGGAGAGATTTATGTTTAAAATATTTAATAAAGAAGAAAAACATCAAACACATGGTCTTCACATCATAATCGTTGGTTGCGGAAAAGTAGGTCAGACTCTCGTGGAAAAGCTTTCTAACGAGGGCCATGATATTACAATCGTTGATAAAAACGGTCAGATTATCAAAGAATTGACTGAGCAATACGACATAATGGGAATAGTTGGAAACGGTGCCAGTTACAGTGTCCTTATGGAGGCCGGCGTAAAAAATGCAGACCTTATTATAGCCGTAACGGAATCGGACGAGCTCAATCTTCTGTGTTGTACAGTCGGTAAAAGAGTCAGCGAATGTTCAGCTATCGCCAGAGTTCGTACCCCTGATTACAATGCGGAGGTAAACTACCTCAAGGATAAGCTTGGCCTTGCCATGATTATAAATCCTGAGCTTGAGGCTGCCATTGAGGCATCACGTATACTTTATCTTCCAAATGCTCTTGAGGTAAACTCATTTGCACACGGACAGGCCGAGATGGTTAAATTCCAAATCCCTGAAGGAAATGTAATGGACAACCTTTCCATAGCAGAGCTTGGTCAGAAAACAAAATCCAGCTACCTTATCTGCGGTATTGAACGTGATGATGAATTCTTCATCCCAGATGGAAACTTTGTCACTAAAGCCGGAGACAGTGTTTCGTTTGTAGCAGCTAGAAGCTCTATAAGAAACTTTTTCAAGGAGATTGGTTTCGCCACAAATCACGTTAGAAACACTCTCATTATAGGTGGCGGTAAAGCAGCTTACTACCTTGGAAAAATACTTATAGATATGGGTGTTGAGGTTCGTATAATTGAATCTAACAAGGAAAGATGTGAGGAACTGAGTATTCTTCTCCCTAAGGCAACCATCATTAACGGAGACGGAACCGATCAGGAGCTTCTTGCGGAGGAAGATCTTGCACATACCGATTCCTTTGTTCCGCTTACGGGAATAGATGAAGAAAACATTCTTCTTACTTTGCATGCGAAAAAGCATTCAAAAGCAAAGGTTATTACTAAGATAAATCGTATCAATTTTAAAGACGTTATCAACGATTTGCACCTCGGAAGTGTTATCTATCCGAGATACATAACTGCTCAGTCCATACTTGCATATGTCAGAGCAAAAAACAATTCCATTGATAACAATAGTATAGAAACGCTTTGCCCAATGTTTGATTCAAGGGCCGAGGCTATTGAATTCATCGTATGGGAAGATACAGGTCTTACAAATATTGCTTTTAAAGACCTTTCCATAAAGAAAAATGTTCTTGTTGCTTTCATTAACAGAAACGGAAACATCATCATCCCCGGCGGTAATGATATGCTTCTCCCGGGAGATACTGTTATGATTGTCACTTCTCATACAGGCTTCAACCGTTTGAGAGACATTTTGAATTAAGGAGCATTTCCCATGAACAGATCAATTATTCGTTTTATATTGGGACATGTAATGATAATAGAAGGAATCCTGTTGCTTCTCCCGGTTATTACCGGACTTATTTACGGCGAGGAGCAATTTAAGGCCTATCTCATTGTCGCCTTCATCTCATGTCTTGTCGGAGTTTTAGTAACATTTAAAAAGCCAAAACATACTGTTTTTTACCTTAAAGAAGGTTGTGTAACAACGGCTCTTTCATGGATCATCCTAAGTATTATAGGATGCATCCCGTTTATTCTAACAGGGGAAATACCTTCGTTTACCGATGCCCTGTTTGAAACAATTTCCGGGTTTACAACCACCGGAGCAAGTATTCTTCCTGAGGTTGAAAGTCTTTCACACACATCTCTGATGTGGAGAAGCTTTACCCACTGGATTGGCGGAATGGGTGT
>JAILLZ010000144.1 GCA_024692885.1 Lachnospiraceae bacterium
TAAGAGCGGGTTGTTAAAGCTCAAAGAGTGCGGTGATATAGTTGATAAAATCGAAAAACAGCTTTCGGTATTGAAGGAAGAAGATTTAGATGTTTAAAGATGAATTAAAAGTAAAGACCGAAGAGGTTGAGAAAATCATATATTCATATCTGCCAAAGGACATCGATTTTCAGCAGACAGTCGTCGATGCGATGATTTACAGTGTTGAGGCTGGCGGAAAACGCTTAAGACCTCTCTTGATACAGGAAACATACCGCTTGTTTGGCGGAAAGAAAGATATCTGTAAACCGTTTATGGCAGCCATGGAGTTTATACATACGTATTCATTGATTCATGATGATCTTCCTGCAATGGATAATGATGATATGAGACGTGGAAAGCCCACGACTCATATTAAGTTTGGAGAAGCGATGGCTGTTTTGGCCGGAGACGGTCTTTTGAATTACGGATTCGAGACGGCTTTGAGTGTTTTTGAAAAATATCCGGGAAATGAATGTGCCGAGAAAGCACTTATTTATTTGGCTCGTTCCTCGGGAATCTTTGGAATGGTAGGCGGTCAGACTGTAGATGTTGAGACTGATTCTACAGGTGTCATCACAAAAGATAAGCTTGATTTTGTATATGATCTTAAAACGGGAGCTCTTTTGCTTGCTTCCATGCATATTGGGGCGCTTTTAGCGGGAGCCGGTGAAAAAGAACTTTTTTGTATAGATGAAATTGCTAAAAAGGTCGGACTTGCCTTTCAGATTCAGGATGACATTTTGGATGTGACAAGTACCACAGAAGAACTTGGGAAACCGGTCGGTTCCGATGACAAGAACAATAAGGCTACTTATGTCACATTTGAGGGAATTGACAAAGCTAAAGAGGATGTAAGAAGACTTTCAACCGAAGCAGTTGAGTTGTTGGATTCTCTTGAGTTTAAAAATGAATTTTTGAGAAATCTTATAGTATATCTCATAGACAGAAACAATTGATCTTGAGGTGTTTTAATGCTTTTAGACAGTATAAATAAACCAAATGATATAAAGAGAATACCTGATGATGATCTGCCACTTTTAGCAGAGGAAATCAGACAGTTTTTGATAGAAAAAATATCTGTAAGCGGAGGCCATTTGGCTTCAAATCTTGGTGTGGTGGAGTTAACAATGGCTCTTCATCTTGCTTTCAATCTTCCTGAGGACAAGATTATATGGGATGTCGGCCATCAGGCTTACACACATAAAATCCTTACCGGAAGAAAACTGGGGTTTGAAACATTAAGAAAATACGGTGGGATGAGCGGTTTCCCAAAAAGAAGCGAGAGTGTATGTGATGCCTTTGATACGGGACACAGTTCCACATCCATATCCGCGGGTCTTGGTTTGGCTCTTGCCAGAGAAATCAAGGGAGAAAACTATAAGGTGATTTCTGTCATCGGTGATGGAGCGCTCACCGGTGGTATGGCTTTTGAGGCTTTGAACAATGCTTCAAGAATAAGATCAAATTTTATTATTGTATTGAACGATAATAAGATGTCTATTTCCGAGAACGTGGGAGGTATTTCTAAACACCTTGGAAATATCCGTACTGCAAAACCTTATCAGGAGATAAAGACGGGAATAGCAAATTCCCTCGAGCGTATTCCGAGATACGGCGAGCAGATTACTGATTCCATTCGTGGAATCAAAAGCTCAATTAAGCAGTTAATAGTTCCGGGAATGTTCTTTGAAAATATGGGCATTCTCTATCTTGGACCGGTTGATGGACATGATATTGGCAGCATGGTAAAGCTTTTTAAGGAAGCTTCGAGATATCAGGGACCGGTTCTCATTCATGTTATCACTAAAAAGGGAAAGGGTTACGCGCCGGCTGAAAAGTATCCTGCGAGATATCACGGAACAGAACCTTTCAATATTGAGACCGGACAGCTCAAGCATCCTCATTCCGAGGTGACTTATACGGATGTATTCTCAAAAGTGATTACATCCATAGGAGAGAAAAACGATAAAGTTGTTGCACTTACAGCTGCAATGCAGGATGGAACGGGACTCAAAAAGTTTTGGAGAGCCTTTCCAAACAGATTTTTTGATGTCGGTATAGCGGAAGCGCATGCTGTAACCTTTGCCGCAGGTTTGGCTACAGCCGGCTTAAAACCTTATTTTGCTGTATATTCTTCATTTTTGCAGAGAGCGTATGACCAGATTTTGCATGATGTATGCCTTCAGAATCTGCCTGTTGTATTTTGTATAGACAGAGCCGGCCTTGTTGGTAGCGATGGAGAAACCCATCAGGGTATATTTGATATTTCGTATCTTTCTTCAATACCGAATATGACTCTTATGGCGCCTAAGAATATCTGGGAACTATCAGATATGCTTAAGTTTTCGGCAGGTTTTGACGGACCGCTCGCCATTCGTTACCCAAGAGGTGTTGCATTTAGCGGATTGAAGGATTACAGAAGTGAGATTGTCTACGGAAAATCCGAGTTGATAAAAAAAGGAAAAGACGTGGCATTGTTTGCGTACGGAAGTATGGTTAAAACTGCCGTTGAGGTTGCAGAACTTCTGGCAGAGAAAGATATAGATGCCACATTGGTT
>JAILLZ010000160.1 GCA_024692885.1 Lachnospiraceae bacterium
ATATCCGCTTCCGAAATCATCCATCTCTATGCTGAATCCACGATTTCTCAAATGAACAACAGCTTCTATGAGTCTGTTCGCATTCTCTGAATATGCGGACTCGGTTATCTCCAAATAAAAATCTTCAGGTTTCAGATTATTCTCTGCCAAAAGCCTATCCAGCCTGTTTTCAAATTCGGTGTCATAAATATCAATTCTTGAAACATTTACGGATACCGGCACGGAAAATCCGTATCTGTCTTTCCATTCCCGAATTTTTTTGGCCGACTCATCCCAAACAAAATGATCCACTTTTTGAATAAGACCATTGCTTTCAAACAACGGTACAAAATCGCCCGGGCTTATCATTCCGAGAGTAGGATGATTCCACCTTATAAGTGCCTCTGCACTTTTTAATTTTGGTTCGTCTCCGGTAATACTGTACTTTGGTTGGAAATATACCTTTAAATCATGGTTTTCAACAGCTGTATCAATGTCATTTATAAGACGTTCTTTGTATAGATCGGAGTCATTCAACTCTTTGCTGTAAAAGAAAATCTGCTTCGTATAATCTCCCCTGATTCTGTTGCAGGCAAGCTTGGCATGGTCGAACCACACCTCCACCGGAATATTTTTATCTACATTCTGATATATTCCTATACGAAAATGAACTTTTGGCATTCCCGGAAGCTTACTGAGTTCCTCATTAAGTTCACCAAAAACACTGGTATAGTCATCCCTGTGAAAAGCGCAAATATAGAAATTATCCGCATTTGATCTGCAGCCGAAACCGTCACTAAAGTGTTTTTTCAATATCAGACCGGTATTTTTCAGAACCTCATCTCCGACTTTTCTGCCATAAGTCTCGTTAACCATATGAAAATGATCCACATTCAAACATATAGCATCCAACTCCCTGTCCAGATTGTAGAGCTCTACCTGATGTATGTACTCAAGGAAAAATTCCTTTGTAAAGAGTCCCGTCAGGTTATCCTTCTCTGCCGCCTTTATGATGCTGTTGTCCTCATAAAGCTTGATGATGCGCTCGCATCTGGCAAGGATTACCTCAGGCATATCATACGGTTTGGTAATAAAATCAGATGCTCCAAGTTTGATACTTTTAACCTCAGCAGGTTTTTCCGATGTCATTACAATAATCGGGATTTTCTTCAGGACTTCGTCATGCTCTATCTTATCTATCAGCTCAAAGCCATCCATAACCGGCATGAGAAGATCCAAGAGGACAAGAGAAAATCTGGAATTTCCATCGTTAAGCTTCTCTAAAGCCTCTTCTCCGTTCCCTGCATAGGAAACCTCATATTGACCGGAAAGAATATTTCCCAATATTTCACGGTTTATTTCTTCATCATCAACGATAAGAACTTTGCGTTTCAATCCGTTGAAATTCATGAAATTCTCCATAACAAGCCCCCCGCTTATATAGCTTTACATAGGTCGTTTACAATCTCTCCGGCAATAATCAATCCCGCTACAGATGGCACAAAAGCTGTTGACCCCGGAGTACTCCTTCTTTTAGTGTGATTTCCCTGCGGTTCTTCGCACTCCGCTTGTTCAATAAGTCGCAATGGTACTTCCTTTGAATAAACCACCTTCAGCGAATCAATTCCACGTTTTTTGCATTCACGTCTCATAACCTTTGCCAACGGACAAACCGATGTATCATAAAGATCTACCACTTCAAAAGCTGCCGGATTCACTTTATTTCCTGCTCCCATGGAAGATATCACAGGAACATTGGCTTTCTTTGCATTTTCTATTATGGTGAGTTTTCCTGTCACCGTGTCAATGGCGTCCACAACATAATCATATTCCTTGAAATCAAACTGATCTGCGGTTTCAGGGAGATAAAATGTTTTATAAGTTTTTACTTTGCATTCCGGAGAAATATCTTTTATTCTTTCCTCCGCAACGTCGACTTTATACCTTCCGACAGTCTTTGTTGTGGCTATTATCTGTCTGTTTATATTTGAAAGAGCAACCTTATCGTCATCGATAATGTCAAGTGCTCCTATTCCCGATCTTGCAAGAGCCTCCACAACATATCCTCCGACTCCGCCAACACCAAACACCGCAACGCGGCATGTGGCAAGATGAGCCATCGCTTCTGCTCCGTAAAGAAGTTCGGTTCTTGAAAACTGGTTTGACATATATTATCCTTCCATGTTCACACATGACTTTCTAAATTTTATGTATTTAGTATATTTCTTATGTCAAATAGTTTCAATCTATTGAAAACGAGTATTTTATTTTTCGTTACAATTTTTCACGCTTTACTTTCTCGAACATCCGTTCTATAATATTCATACAAAGATTAGGGTGATTATCATGGAAAGAAACAGAACTGCGGTAGACGTCATCTGCCAGCATACCAAGGACGGAGATTTGATTCCGATGCGAGTACGTGTGCGGGATAACGAAGGCGAATACCAGATTTATAATATAAAAGAATACAAAGATGTTTCCCATCGCGGGACAAGACTAATGCCAGACGGTGTTTACGTGACGAATAATACTTTTGCGTTCGAATGCAAAATTACCGTTTTTGGTATCAGAAAGCTGATACGGCTCTATTATGAGCCAAACAACACCGTCTGGCATATGACTTATTAGCTTTTACTTGTCTCTGATTATGCAATGCTAATATGGGATTTATTAAATAATCACTTTCCTTGAGCCCCATCTATGAGTTTATACAATTCAAGATAAATATCGGTCGTCATTTCAACCTCATTGCCGAGCTCCAAAATCTGTGTCTCGTCGGTGGAGAATTCCTGCCACTCAGGCAATCCTTCGCCATTTGGATCTCCGGTTTTAGCGAAATTAACGACATAATCCATTATCGTCTCTGACAACTCATAATCGCTCTCATCATAATTTTGTGGCTGAGTATAAAGATTTCCATAGAAATACGGAAGCTCACCCGAGTGATTTGTGCTTAAGCCTTTGTTTTCTTTGGTAAACCAGTATTCATACGCAGGTCTTCCTTCGTCAGCCATATATCTCGACCAAACATTGTGGCTGTATGCAAACCATGCCACACTCATCACTGTATTGTAAGACGCCTTAGGATTATCTCCCGCAGGGACAAGCTCTGCAATTTTTTCTGCCTGATCTCCGAAGTTTTCCTTTAATATTTCGAGATAAATATCACTTGTAACCTTTGTTCCGAGAATGGTAAATACGTCTGCTTCTTTTGCATTATAACCGTTAAGAAGAGCCTCTTCGTGGTTCTCACCCTTTTGATAAGTTAACGCTGGATGCTCTATAAGCGCGTAGCCATCCACTGTCATGGAATTATATTCTCCTGCGGCCTTGATAAGCTCTTTCGCATCAATCTCTCTAAGTTCTTCGACAGATGAAACTCCCATTGCATCATATACAGTCTGTTTCATCTCAAGGGCCTCATCGTAATCCCTAAAGGTATGATACGGTTTGTTAGCAACGATTCCGCTGCTCTCAGCAATCGCTCTTCTGAATAATCCTTTCGTGAGCGGTGATGCACAGATTGCATTCACGCTGGATGATCCTGCCGATTCCCCGGCAATTGTAATATTGCCAGCATCTCCACCGAATGCTTCTATATTTTCATTTACCCACTTTAAAGCTGCTATCTGATCTAACAAACCATAGTTTCCGGTCGTATTATTCCGAGATTCCTCAGCCAATGCCTCATCAGCAAAATATCCGAACACATTCAGGCGATAACCGAAGTCCACAAATACTATGCCTCTTTTTGCATAAGCCTCACCGTTGTACTGGTCATAGGAGGGCGAACCTGTCTGAAGTGAACCTCCATGTATGTAAAAGATTACCGGACAGTCACTGATATCTCCTGCCGGTTTCCAGACATTCACATATAGGGCATCTTCGCTCATCGCCTCCCTATAGTTGTCATCTAAATCAAACCAGTTGAAGCTATTATAGAAAATGATTGATACAAGTGAATCCCAAAGAGTGGAATTTTCAGACTGCATAAATTTCGGTGCAAAATGATCGCAGACAAGGGTTCCTTCCCAAGCTTCTGCTTCCTCTGTCTCTTTAAAACGCAGTTCACAAACAGGCGCCTTTGCATAAGGAATGCCTGCATATACTTCAACAGACTTATCCTCATTGAACACACCTGACACATCACCTTTTTCAAGCGATACTATGTCCGTAGAATCTGGGTTTTTATTGCTCACGGCAGGCACCCTGGCATAAGGCGGATAAGAAACATAATAAATGATTGCTAAAACCACGAACAATCCGGCCCATTCCAAAAGTTTTAAATACCATTTGCTTGTTCTTAATTTACTTTTCCAAATAAAAATAAACAATGCAAAAGCAACGACAGAAACTACCCATCCAGCTACCACATTTTTTGAAAGCTCAAGCAAAAGTCCATAGACAATGGCTGTCACCACGCATAATAAATAAAAAAAGATTCCTTTTTTCTCTCTTTCCATATTTTTCTCCATCAATAAATGCTGTATTTGATGTAATCATTCTATTTCTATCAAATCTACAGCTTGCACTCCATGAATCTTCGAAATACAGTAAATCCTTCAGCTTCATAAAACTCAAGTGCATCGTTAAATGCCCAAACATCAAGCTCTATTTTTTCCATTCCCCTTTTTCTTGCCTCTGCCCGGACACCTTCCATCAGCTCATGAGCCACGCCTTTTCTGCGCCATTTTTCGTCCACGCAAATCTCTGTGATTTGACAAAAATCTCTAGCGAGGTTATATGGTGTTTCCGGCCTGTTGATATACTGAATCATCACCATACCGGTAATTTCTCCGTCTCTCTCATCCACCCAAATATCAGTTTCATCTGATTGTAAAAACTCCAAGGCGATGTCTTGAATTTCCTTACTAAATCCCGTTTTAAATATATCCGGTCTGCCCTGAACATGGATGTTGTTTACCTGCTCCCTGATTCTATTGATTTGAGGAATATCCTTTTTCTCTGCTCTCCTAATCACTTTCTCTTCTCCATTCAGACAATGTGTTCCTCTATTGATGTGCTTATAAGTATAACATAGAACACTAAAATCATTTCAATAGCAAGGAAAAGAATTACTTTCCACAATAGATTTTGATAGCCTTATAGACAAACTCCGCAGTTCCTTTGCCACCAATCTCATCTATGTTTTGGGTTACATCACCTCCACCGACATACCACTGGCTTAGGCCGTATAATATTTCATTTGAGCAGGTATACATGTTTTCTGTAATGAAATCCTGAACCCGCTTTACCTGTTCCTGTGCTTCTTTTGCAGCCGGATCGATGTCTTTCATCTTTCCGAACTCTTCAAAAAGATTATAGAAATCGGCCATAAGCTCGCTTTCATATTCCTTTGTCCAGTTTTTGCTCTTTTCGGAAAACTCCTTGTACGCCGGCGTGTGTTCCCACTGTTCTTTTGCTTTCTTTGAATATTCATCAAGTTTGCTTGAATCAAATGCTTTAAAATTCAAGTATCTCACTCCTCTCATTTTTATATATCTGCAAAGGTTCAGCAGATTATCAATATGTTCCTTCTTCAACTCCAGAAGTTCTATCTGCTGTTCCAAAGCCTTGTTTGTGTCAAAATCAGATCTGGTAACTATATCTTTGATATTTTTAAGCGGAAATTCCAACTCGCGAAACAGTAAAATCTGTTGCAATTTCTCCAGAGCTGCATCGTCATACAGTCTATATCCGGACTTGGTATACTCCGTCGGCTTTAATAGGTCGATTTTATCGTAATATTGCAAGGTACGTGT
>JAILLZ010000183.1 GCA_024692885.1 Lachnospiraceae bacterium
AATTTCGAATTGTATGAGAAGTATGACATTGCCCTTGTGGTCGAAACCGCATTTCCATAGGATGAAAGCGAGGTCTGAAGCTTTGATTTTACTTCTGAGAGGATATCTTTTAATCTCTCGGTATCATCAAACCTGGTTCCGAAGATTATTTCAGCAACCAATGGCTCCATCTCATTTACCTGGTCTTTTAAAACTTTGGAACGAAGCGAAAGCTTCATCCTGCAGTTTCTTCTGTCATTTACATCCGTATATGCGTTGAGATGCATGGTAACTCCACCGAGTTTTTTGTTTATCTCCGTGGTAAGCTCGTTGTATGTATGCTTTTCGGTATCCATGTACCTCATGCAGTTTTTCAAAATGCCGAGGTATGGCAGGTCGGCTTCCTCCACAAATCTGACATCAAAGATGTAGTTTGCATATATTATGCCGTTGGTTGCCACATCATGATACAAGATGAGATTTCCATCCACATTCTTTTCTTCATTAATGAGCGGATTTATCTCCTTTTTCATGTCCTCTCTCGTGAGCATAGGAATCTTCCTAAGATCCTCCTCAGGAGATGGCTCTTCCTGATACTTTTTGAGAAATGCCGTATGACGTACTATTTCCTCTATCTCATCGTCACTCAATGAAGACTTATACTGCGCAAGCTCCTGCTTAAGGTTGCTTGCTTCCTTTTCGCTAAGGTCTCGATCAGGCTCCATGATAACGAGAGCTGAGTGAGTATTTCCCACAAGATATTTTCCTATGAGTTCCTCGAAATAGCCGGTATCAATCCTTGACTTAAGCAATGCATATATCTCGCCCTCTTTCACGTGGTCAAAGACTGCATTGTCATCATAAAGCCAGCTGTCCATGAGTTGTATTCCGTAAATAAGCCCCTTTGGGAATGAACCGAAATCTGCTTCTCTGTATCTGAAATTTGATGCTGTTACTATGGCTGTAAGGCTCTCTCTGTCGAGGGCTCCCTCTGCCTGTTCTTTAAGAACAGATTCCACTACTGACATAAACTTTTCAGCATCTTCTTTATTTGCATTTTTTGCTACTATACCGAATACCGGCTGAAGCACGCCGTTGTCGTAATATCCGTAAACGTCTCTTCCGATACCCGCCTTTAGGAGAGCCTCTTTTAACGGTGCTCCCGGTCTCTCGAGAAGTACGTACTCGAGAAGTTCAAAAGCTACGTAAAGTTCTCTGTCCAACGTATCCTTTACAACCATGTTGTAGGAAAGGAAGGTATTGTCCTCCAATGGTTCCTCGCTTGATACAGGATACTTTCCGTAAACTGTCTTTGTCTCCTTGAAGCCTTCCTGTCTGTTTATCTCGGAATCAACCTCAAGATAGTCGTAGCCGCTCAAGTATTCTTTATCCATCCACTCAAGCTCTTTTGCCGCATCCATGTCTCCGTAGAGATAGATGTATGAGTTTGACGGATGGTAATATTTCTTGTGAAAATTTAGGTAATCCTCATATTTTAGCCTGCGGATCACCTCAGGTGTACCGCCCGAATCCTTACTGTAGGTGTTGTCAGGGAAAAGTGAATCGTACACCATCCTGTCCAAAAGGCTGTCGGCCGATGAATAGGAGCCCTTCATCTCATTGTAAACGACTCCGTTTATCTCAATATCGGAATCAGCTGACTCCATCTCGTAGTGCCAGCCCTCCTGCTCAAATATCTGTTTATACTTATAGATATTCGGATGGAAAACCGCATCCAAATAAACATCCATAAGGTTTTTGAAATCCTTGTCGTTGGTGCTCGATATCGGATACATCGTTTTATCCGCATAGGTCATGGCATTCAAAAATGTGTTTAATGAACCTTTTACAAGCTCGACAAACGGATCTTTTACCGGGAATTTCTCCGATCCGCAAAGCACGGTGTGCTCAACTATATGAGCCACTCCGGTATCGTCGGATGGTGTGGTTCTGAAAGCGATGTAGAATGTTTTGTTCTCATCATCGTTTGCCACCACGGCCACTCTGGCTCCGGTCTTTTTATGTTTTAAAACGTATCCCCATGAATCGATATCCTTGAGTTTCTCACACGATACCAACTCATAGGCACGCAAGTTTTGTAAATCCTCTTTCTTTGTCATATATACCCCTTAATATTACGCTTCTGCACTTTTTATTTTCACATCCATCTGTGGGAATGGTATATCGATACCTTCCTCATCGAATGCCATCTTTATCTCTTCAAGCATGCGGAATGTGACAGCCCAGTAATCCTCTGACTTAACCCACACTCTGAGTTCCATATCTATTCCGGAATCTCCGAGTTCTTTCACAAAAGCTATCGGAGCCGGATCATCCATCACTGCTTCATCGCGTCTTGCAAGCATGAGAAGCACTTCTTTTGCCTTCTTTAAATCCGTGGCATAAGATACTGAGACGTTGAAATCACAACGTCTTGTACCGACTCTGTTCAAATTGGTGATACTGCTGTTTGACAGTGTTCCGTTTGGAATGACTACCATCTTATTGTCAGCTGTTGTGAGTGTTGTGTAAAACACGGAAATGGCCGTAACCACGCCCTCTCTTCCGGAGCCATGCTCAACGATATAGTCTCCCACAACAAATGGTTTTAATATGAGTATGAGCACACCACCGGCAAAGTTTGAAAGGCTGCCCTGAAGTGCAAGTCCGACAGTCAGACCTGCAGAACCTACAACCGCTACTACCGAAGCTGTTGTAACACCAAACAGGGTGAGTATTACCACTATGAGGAGTGCATACAATGCTACTTTAACGCAACTGTCTATAAAAAGGACAAGGCCGGGCTCACTGTCCCGCTTTTCAAGTGCTTTCTTTGCTATCTTGCGGATAACGTTTATTATCCTCTGACCTATAAGGTACACGATTACGGCGATGACTACCTGCAAAAGAAAATCAAATGCCTTTGGAGCCAACTGGTCCAGCCACTGTTCTATGGCGCTTAATTCAATTGTTGAAACATCTACTTCTGTCAACTGTTTGTCCCCCGATTCCTATATTTTTCCATACTGAATCATTATAATACAAAAAATGAGTCCTGCAAGCAGGACTCATCTAAATTTATGATTATATAATAATCTCTTTATTTTATTACTCTGACCTTGTAAACCTTTGGATTCTCTTCGAGTTTTGACACTACATCCGCTGTTGGTGAAGCATCGAGGTCAAGCATTGTGTATGCATCGTCATCCTTTGATTTACTTGTCATGTCTTCAATGTTTATGCCGGCTTCGGCAAGAACTGATGTGAAGATGTTGATCATACCGGTTACATTCTCATGAAGAATTGTAAGTCTTCCGGCCTCCTTGCAAACACCCATGTCGCATGCAGGATAGTTTACGGAATTCTTGATGTTACCGTTCTCCATATACTCCTTCACTTCCATGACTGCCATCTTTGCACAGTTGTCTTCCGACTCCTCTGTGGATGCTCCGAGGTGCGGAGTGAGAATGACATTCTTCTTTCCAACTGTTGTTGGATTTGCAAAGTCTGTAACGTATTTTGCGATTGTCTCATCCTCAAGGGCCTGAACCATAGCAGCTTCGTCTACGAGAAGGTCTCTTGCGAAGTTTAATACCACTGCTGTTGGCTTCATCATGTCGATGGCTGCCTTATCTATCATTCCCTTTGTGGAATCCATAAGCGGTACGTGGATTGTGATATAATCGCACTCTTTATAGATATCCTCAATGTTTGAGATATGCTTTACTGACTGTGAAAGGCTCCATGCTGCCTGAACTGAAACGTATGGGTCGTATCCGTATACTTCCATTCCAAGGTCAACTGCTGTGTTTGCAACCTTTACTCCGATTGCTCCAAGTCCGATGACACCGAGCTTTTTGCCGTAGATTTCTGTTCCGGCAAATGCCTTCTTTGCTTTCTCGGCTGTCTTTCCGATGTTTTCGTCCGATGCGTTTGCTTTACACCAATCAATTCCACCGACTACGTCTCTAGCCGCGAGAAGCATTCCTGCTATAACGAGCTCTTTTACTCCGTTTGCGTTTGCTCCCGGTGTATTGAAAACCACAATACCTTTCTTTGCGCAGGTATCAAGCGGAATGTTGTTCACTCCTGCTCCGGCTCTTGCTACCGCAACGAGTTTATCCGGAAGCTCAAGCTCATGCATCGAAGCACTTCTAACAAGGGCTACATCCGCATCCTTTAAATCTTCGACCTTCTTATACTTTTTATCAAACATCTCAAGCCCGCAGCTTGCGATGGGATTTAATGTCGCATACTGAAACATATCTTTACCCCCGGTTTATTTAAGATTTTCTGCTTCGAATTTCTTCATGAATTCAACAAGCTTTTCTACACCCTCGATTGGCATAGCGTTGTAAATAGATGCTCTCATACCGCCGACTGTTCTGTGCCCCTTGATATTCTCAAAGCCCTGCTTCTTAGCCTCGGCTACGAATTTTGCATCGAGTTCCTCATCGCCTGTTACGAACGGAACGTTCATGAGCGATCTGTCTTCCTTCACAACTGTTCCCTTGAAAAGCTTACTCTGGTCAAGGAAATCGTAGAGAATCTTTGCTTTCTTCTCGTTGATTTCTTTCATGGCGGCAAGTCCGCCCTGCTTTTTAAGCCATTTGAATACTTTGCCGCAGATGTAGATTCCGTAACACGGAGGTGTGTTGAAAAGTGAATCGTTGTCTGCCTGTGTCTTCCACTTGAGCATTGTCGGTGTGCCAGGAAGTACATCATCTGTGATAAGGTCTTCTCTAACTATAACGATTGCAACTCCGGCAGGTCCGATGTTCTTCTGAACTCCTCCGTAGATTACTCCGTACTTTGTAACATCTATCGGTTCTGAGAGGAAACATGATGAAACATCCGCTACAAGTATATGTCCCTTTGTGTTTGGGAGTTTCTTAAACTTGGTTCCGTAAATTGTGTTGTTCTCACAAATGTAAACATAGTCTGCATCCTCAGGAATATCGAGGTCCGAACAATCAGGAATGTAAGAGAATGTCTTATCCTCCGATGAAGCTACGGCGATTGCTTCTCCGTAGTTCTGTGCTTCCTTCCAGGCTTTCTTTGCCCACTGACCTGTGATGATGTATGCAGCCTTTTTGTTTTTCATAAGGTTCATAGGAACTGCGGCAAACTGTGTATATGCTCCACCCTGTAAAAACAATACCTTGTAATTATCAGGAATGTTCATAAGATCCCTCAAATCCTGCTCTGCTTCCTTGATGATGTTGTCGAACATCTTGGATCTGTGGCTCATCTCCATAACGGACATTCCGCATCCTCTGTAATCCAACATCTCCTCTGCAGCTTCTTTAAGCACTTCCTCAGGAAGAACAGCCGGTCCGGCTGAAAAGTTATACACTCTGCTCATCTTTTTCCCTCCTCTTTCTCACATCGTCGCTTTAATGTATTAAAAGCTTAAATTATACGTTAAACATTTTATTTCAAATTGTCAACATCTTCTCCGGTAAATACTTCACTGATTGGTGCACCAGGAGCAACCATCGGCCATACCTTGTCGTCCATATTGATAACGCAGTCTATAACCACCGGTTTGTTCTTTTCCTTCAAAGCGATATCAAATGCTTTGTCGAACTCTTCTCTGGTGGTAGCTCTCATACCTATGCAGCCCAATCCTTCGGCTATTTTTACATAGTCAAGTCCGTCATCCAAAACCGTAGCGGAATATCTCTTACCGTAGAAGAGATCCTGCCACTGTCTTACCATTCCGAGAACATGGTTGTTGATGATAACCTGAATCAGTGGAAGATTGTTTCTCGATGCCGTGGCAAGCTCATTCATGTTCATTCTGAAGCATCCGTCACCGGCGATATTTACTACCTGCTCTTTTGGATTTCCCATCTGAGCACCGATTGCCGCGCCAAGTCCGTATCCCATGGTTCCGAGTCCGCCCGATGAAATGAAATGGCGAGGCTTGCTGTATTTATAGAACTGTGCAGCCCACATCTGATGCTGTCCGACCTCGGTTACGATTATCGCATCGCCCTTGGTCTTCTTGTAAACACTCTCAACCACATAAGGACCGCTGAGTCCTTTTTCAGGATATGTGAGCGGGAATTCTTCTTTGTATTCGCGAATCTTTTCCATCCACTCATCATGCTTTATCTCTGTCAGTCTTGAATTTAATGCCTTCAAGGTGTCTTTGAGGTCACCAATGATGCTCTCTGTCACCTGAATATTTTTATTTATCTCGGCAGCATCCACGTCAAACTGAACTATTTTTGCCTTGGATGCAAACTTTTTGGCATTTCCGAGTACTCTGTCCGAGAAACGTACTCCGCATGCAATCAATAGATCGCACTGGCTCACACCTAAGTTTGATGCCTTGGTTCCGTGCATTCCGAGCATTCCGGTATAGCGGTCGTTTGTTCCGTCAAATGCGCCCTTTCCCATCAGCGAATCGCAGACAGGTGCATCTATTATCTCAGCAAACTTTGCAAGCTCTTCCGATGCTTCTGAGATTACTGCTCCTCCTCCTGCAAAGATAAATGGTCTCTTTGATTTTTTTATCAATGAAATTACTTCGTCGATTCTCTCTGAAGTGCTTCTCGTAGAGTTTATCCTTAAGAATTTGTCTCTAGGAGCCCACTCTTTCTTTTCATATTCCGTTACGGCTGCGGTGACATCCTTTGGAATGTCGACAAGTACCGGTCCCGGTCTTCCGTCCTTTGCTATATGAAAGGCGCGTCTCAATGTATCTGCAAGATCGTTTACATCTTTTACGATGAAATTGTGCTTTGTAATAGGTGTTGTAATACCTGCGATATCTATCTCCTGAAAACTGTCCTTTCCGAGAAGCGGAAGGGTTACGTTACAGGTTATTGCTACCATGGGAACCGAATCCATGTATGCTGTCGCTATACCTGTGACAAGGTTTGTCGCTCCCGGTCCGCTTGTGGCAAAGCAAACTCCTACCTTTCCCGTGCTTCTGGCATATCCGTCCGCAGCATGGGAAGCGCCCTGCTCGTGGGATGTAAGCACGTGCTTTATATCTTTCTGTTTGTAAAGAGCATCATAGACATTTAATATCGCCCCGCCCGGGTAGCCGAATACGATGTCGACTCCCTGCTCTTTGAGGCATTCCATGATTATCTCTGATCCGTTTAATTGCATTATTTCTCCTCCGGTGCTTTAAGGATGGCTCCCATATTTCCTGATGTAACCATCGAGGTGTATCTCTTAAGGTATCCGGTTGTAACCTTTGGCTCTCTTGGCTGCCATTTTTCTCTACGCTTTGCAAGCTCCTCATCCGATACCTTCACATTCATTGAAAGTCCCGGAATATCGATTGCGATGATATCTCCCTCTTCGATAAGGGCTATTGGTCCGCCCACGGCTGCCTCAGGTGAAACGTGTCCGATTGAGGCTCCACGGCTGGCTCCCGAAAATCTTCCGTCTGTGATGAGTGCTACTGATGAACCGAGTCCCATTCCTGCGATGGCTGATGTAGGATTGAGCATTTCTCTCATTCCCGGTCCTCCCTTTGGTCCCTCGTATCTGATGACAACTACATCTCCCGGAACTATCTTTCCGCTCTTTATTGCTACGATGGCATCATCCTCTGAATCAAATACTCTTGCAGGTCCCTCGTGAACAAGCATCTCATCAACTACGGCCGAGCGCTTTACAACAGATCCGTCAGGAGCGATGTTTCCTTTAAGTACTGCGAGTCCACCTGTCTTTGTATATGGATTGTCAACAGGTCTGATGACTTCCGGGTTTAAGTTTCTCGCATTTGCGATATTCTCTCCCATAGTCTTTCCTGTAACTGTGAGACAGTCTGTATTTATAAGGCCGATATCCGCAAGCTCCTTTATTACTGCGTACACTCCACCTGCCTCGTTTAAGTCCTCCATGTATGTCGGGCCTGCAGGTGCAAGATGACAAAGGTTTGGTGTCTTCTCGCTGATTGGATTTGCAAAGCTTATATCGAAATCGAAACCGATCTCGTGAGCGATTGCAGGAAGATGAAGCATGGAGTTTGTAGAACATCCAAGTGCCATATCTACTGTAAGAGCGTTCATGATGGCTTCTTTTGTCATTATCTGTCTTGCTGTAATTCCCTTTTTCCAGAGTTCCATTACTGCCATTCCGGCATGCTTTGCAAGTCTGATTCTCTCTGAGTAAACTGCAGGGATTGTTCCGTTTCCTCTAAGTCCCATTCCGAGGGCTTCTGTAAGGCAATTCATAGAGTTTGCTGTGTACATTCCCGAGCAGGATCCGCATGTAGGGCAAACCTTCTCTACATACTCTTCAACGTCCTCCTCAGACATTTTTCCTGCTTCGTAGGAACCTACTGCCTCGAACATTGATGAAAGACTTCTCTTCTTTCCTCCCAAATGTCCGGCAAGCATAGGTCCTCCGGATACGAATACTGTAGGAAGATCAAGTCTTGCTGCAGCCATAAGAAGTCCCGGCACATTCTTGTCGCAGTTTGGAACCATGACAAGAGCGTCAAACTGATGAGCTATGGCCATACACTCTGTGGAATCTGCAATGAGGTCTCTTGTTACAAGGGAATATTTCATTCCGATGTGACCCATGGCTATTCCGTCGCAGACAGCTATGGCAGGAAATACTACAGGTACTCCGCCCGCCTCAGCGACTCCGAGTTTTACTGCGTCTACTATTTTATCGATATTCATATGGCCCGGCACTATCTCGTTGTAAGAGCTTACAATACCTACCATAGGTTTTTTCATTTCTTCAGGGGTGAATCCCAATGCGTTAAATAAACTTCTTGCAGGTGCCTGTTGCATCCCTGCTCTCGCGTTATCGCTCTTCATATATATATACCTCCGTTATACCAATGCTGCTATAAGGTCGCCCATCTTCGATGTTCCAACCTGTGTAACAGTCTTTTTCTTCTCTTCTTCCTGCGGCATTATATCTATAGTTCTGTAATTATCCTTCAATACCTTCTTTACCGCATTCTCTATAGCATCCGCCTCTTTATCGAGGTCGAATGAATAGCGAAGCATCATGGCAGCGCTAAGAATAGTTGCTATAGGATTAGCAATTCCCTTTCCTGCGATATCAGGAGCAGAGCCGCCGCTTGGCTCGTAGAGTCCGAACTTTGTGTCATTGAGGCTCGCTGATGAAAGCATTCCTATGGAACCTGTGACCATGCTGGCTTCATCCGACAATATATCTCCGAACATGTTCTCCGTAAGGATTACATCAAACTGTTTCGGATCCTTCACTAGCTGCATTGCGCAGTTGTCTACAAGCATGTGCTCGTACTCAACCTCAGGATAATCTTTTGCAACTTCCTCAACCACTTTTCTCCAAAGTCTCGAGGAATCCAAAACATTCGCCTTATCGACTGAAGTGACTTTCTTTCTTCTCTTCATGGCGATGTCAAATCCGCGCTTTGCTATTCTTCTGATTTCGTTCTCGTTGTATGTAAGTGTATCTGTGGCTGTCACTACGCCGTCCACTTCCTTTGTCTCTCTTGCGCCGAAATAGAGTCCTCCGGTGAGCTCTCTCATTATCATCATGTCAAAGCCGTCGCCGATGATGTCGTCTCTTAATGGACATGCTTCCTTGAGTTCCTCGTAGAGATATGCAGGTCTTAAGTTTGCAAAAAGGTTCAATGCTTTTCTGAGCTTAAGAAGTCCTGCCTCCGGTCTAAGTGATGGTTCAAGCTTGTACCAAGGGGATGTGGCTGTGTTTCCGCCAATCGATCCCATAAGAACCGCATCTTTAGACAATGCCTGCTCTATTGCATGATCTGTCAGCGGTACCCCTGTCGCATCTATCGAGCAGCCGCCCATCAATATGTCCTCGTATATAAATTTGTGTCCGTATTTTTTTCCTACGGCATCCAAAACCTTTATGGCTTCATTCACAATCTCAGGTCCGATTCCGTCACCCTTGATAACTCCGACTTGAAACTCCATACCGTTTCCTCCACTAAATATACTTTTCATATAACAATTCAAGACTTTAAAACGTTAAATTGTTATATGTCTTAAATTTATATCTGTTTTCGAAAATAAATACAATAGTTTTGTATAAAGTTTCGAAAATATTTTTTATCAGATTAACAAAAAAGCCCATACCGAAGTACAGACTTTTTCCTTAACCATATTTTTTTACGAGTTTGCCTCTTCAGGCTTTTCGATCTGAACGATAGCATTCTTATCCATAGGGATACGGCAGTTCTTATTGTTTCCGAACTCAACGATAACGATGTTTGCATCATCATTGATATCGATTACAACACCATAAAAACCACTTGTTGTCAGAATTGTATCTCCAATGGCAAGTTCTGCCATCATGGCATTCTTTTTCTTAGCTTCTTTCTGCTGTGGACGGATCATGAGGAAGTACATGATTGCAAAAAGCACTACCAACCAAATGATCATTCCGTAAGTTCCCAAAGAGCTTGATGTCATTAATACGTTCACCTATATATCCTCCTGTATATCAAAACTATCTGTAATTGTACACAATTACACCTTTTAGGGCAAGACTTTTTGTGGCTGCTCTAATCCATTTCACCCCTAGAATATGCACCGAGGCTAAGGAGTCTTTCTTCCTTGAATTTTTTAAAGCTTCCCGCATCCAGGGAGTCTCTTATCTCCTCCATGAGATGGTTATAGAAATAGAGATTGTGAAGTACCGCAAATCTGAGTCCGAGCATTTCTTTTGCCTTTAACAGATGTCTGATGTAGGCTCTTGAATAATGCTTACATGCAGGACAGTTACAGCCCTCCTCGATTGGTCTCATATCCTTCTCGTATTTCTTGTTCAAAAGATTTATCTTTCCATACTTTGTGTAAACGTGTCCGTGTCTTCCGTTTCGGCTTGGATATACGCAATCGAAGAAATCTATTCCTCTGTCTACTCCCTCGATGATGTTTGCCGGTGTTCCGACTCCCATGAGGTAAGTAGGCTTCTCAAGCGGCAAATGAGGAACGGTAACATCGAGAATGTGATACATCTCCTCATGTGTTTCTCCTACAGCGAGTCCTCCAACGGCATATCCGTCGAGCTCCATCTCGGAGATTCTCTTTGCATGGTCGATTCTTATATCATCAAATACCGCCCCCTGGTTTATACCGAAAAGCAGCTGATTCTTATTTATTGTTGTCTCGAGACTGTTTAACCTATTCATCTCGGTCTTACATCTCTCAAGCCATCTTGTGGTTCTCTCCACCGACTGTGTGACATACTTTCTGTCTGCCTTTGAATTTGGGCACTCGTCAAATGCCATGGCTATGGTTGAGGCGAGATTCGACTGTATCTGCATACTCTCCTCAGGTCCCATGAATATCTTTCTTCCGTCGATATGTGAGTTGAAGGTTACTCCCTCTTCTCTGATTTTTCTAAGGCCTGCAAGTGAGAACACCTGGAATCCGCCCGAGTCTGTGAGAATAGGTCTGTCCCAAACCATAAACTTGTGAAGTCCACCAAGCTCATGGATAAGCTTGTCTCCCGTTCTAACGTGGAGATGATATGTATTTGAGAGCTGAACCTGAGTTCCGATGTCTTTTAAATCTTCTGTCGAAACGGCTCCTTTTATTGCTGCTACCGTACCGACATTCATAAATACAGGAGTCTGAATGGTTCCGTGAACCGTCTCAAACGATCCGCGCTTTGCCCTTCCTTCCTGCATTAATAACGTATATTTTGCCATATATATTCCTTTCATTCACTTAATTGCAATGTTCTATATATTTCAAATC
>JAILLZ010000195.1 GCA_024692885.1 Lachnospiraceae bacterium
AAATGTTGGCATTCTTTTCACCTCCTATTAGTTTAGTTAAAATATATACAGTATGCGCTAATTAGCGCACACTAATGGAGTATATATTCGTTTTTTTGTGTTGTCAACCTTTATTTATCTTTTCTTCGTGACAAAAGTATCATAAATGATGCCAAAGCACATCCGAAAAGAACAATACATATAGGAAGAGATTTATCAAAATCTCCCGTCTTAACCGTATTGGTTCCTGTTATGGTTGACTCTGTATTATCTGTGACTGTCGGTGTCACTCCGGAATTTGTATCATCTGAAGAGCTGCCAGGATTGTCTCCTTTTGAAGTTCCCGGCTTATCGTCGTCATTGTCTCCGGTGTTGTCATTTTCAGTTGACGGTGTATCAGTATTTGTAGGCTTTGTATTACCATTGCCTGATGTATTGTCAGCATCGTTGCTGCTGTCACTGTTGTTATTGTCAGCATCCGTGTTTGTATCGGTGGATGTGTTCGAGTCGGTACCTGTTGACGAACCGTTTTTCGAAGCCATCTTCTTGAAGCTTACTCCGATATCTACCGGAACAGGCAGACTGTCAAGATTTATCTCAACCTCTGTTGGGTTTCCTTCCTCGTCGGTATTTGTAACAACCACGGTTCCGTTTATCTCATATGTGGATGTGGTTCCCGCAACCTCACTCTCCAATGTGGTTGTGAAGCTGTTTGTGCCGTTCATGGATACGAGATTTTCCGATTTTCCTGTCAAAGAGGCCGGACGGTTTTTCACCATTTTCTCTATAACACGCGCCTCGGACATCTCGATGTTGTCCAAATCAAATGCATATCCGTCTGCAGCTTTTGCATAGACGGTGGTTTTATTTACGTATCTGTATTCTCCGTCGGTTCCGTATCCGTCCGCATCAGACTTATAATCTCCTCCGTCAATCATTACCATTCCGCCTGAATAATCTGCGGTTGTGTTTAACACTGCAATTGTAGGAAGGAATTTTACATTTATCTCGTTTTTAAACGGACAGTCATCACGGTCTGTTGCAAGATGAAGAACAACGGATCCCTTCGAGTTCATATATATGTCGAAGTTTGGATATACGGCTCTCAGCTCGTCGTAGCAACTAGCGCTTGTATCTGTTATAACTTCACCGTTTGTTGTGTCAATAAATCCGTTTACGGTAATTGTTCCTGTCTCAGGAGTCTCACCGCTTGTTGTCTCGTAGAGTGTATACTCTATCGTGAACTGATTCTCGTAAATCCACTCCGCGTCACAGTTCCAGTAAACTCCCAAGGCGCCTTCAACATAATCGTCCCTGTCGTATTCTTCAGGTATTGAATCATTCTCGTCAGTGGTGTCTCTGATTACTCCGACTGTTCCTCCGGCCTTGTGCGTTTCTGATGTATTGCTGTCATCAGTAACACTTTCGTTTTCTGTAAGGTTTGCTATGGCCGTATACATTGTAGTAACTGTTCCCTCAGCCTTGTCAGTCATAGTTACAACGTTTCCGTCGAATCTGTTCAGCATGAGCGCACTTGTATAAATGTTGTAATTCTTAGCAGCTCCCGAAACATAGAAAGTAACGTCTTTCTTGTTCAGTTTGTAACCTGTCGGAGCAGATACCTCGTGAAGCACGTAAAGTGTCTCAGCCTCAAGTCCGTATACCGTAAGACCGGTAGTAGGAATCACAAGTGATGTCTTTTTGCCCTCAGACTCTGCCGCATCGACGTATACCTCAACGGCATTTGTCTCTCCGTATTTTCTAATCTCGAAGATTCCGCCGCCGAGAGCTACTGTCTTGTCCTCGTTGTACTTGAAGAAGGTAACGCTTGTCTTGTAATTGTAGATGGCGTTGTTTGTTTTTTCGGTAAGCATTGTCTCATCGCTGTAAAGCTTGATTGAATCCTCTACCGTGTTTGCGTTCACCACAAAATAATATGGTGTCGAATCTACTTTGTAGCCATCCACAGTTGCGGTCTCGACTATCTTGTAGCTTCCCCATGGAAGATTTTCTATTGTGGTTACTCCGCTTGTGCTTTCTTCCACTGTGGCATAGCTTTCTGTGTATCCGTATTTGTTTCCAGTTACGAAATCCCAAATCTTCTCGAATACATTTAATGATGACTTTTTGTAAATTGTGAAAGTTACGCCGTCTATGTTTTTATCTGTCTTGTCGGAATCCTTCTTATATATTGTAAGAACTCCGAGCTTTCTTGTATTTGTAATTCCGTTTTCACTGAGGTGGCTCGTTGTTGTGGCCTCCCTAACAGTGAGTCCCGATGTTGCTGTGAGAAGCTCTGATGTGAGGCTCACGTTCTTTCTCATATCTGAATCGGCAACTGTAAAGAATGCATCAAAGCAATCCGTGTCGCTGTATCCTGTTGCGGAAGCAGTCTCTTTAATTTCATAGTTTCCGGCCTTTGTAATCTCAACCGAGGTTTTTCCGTTGGAATCCGTTGTGACCTCTATATCATCTCCGTTAACGTCTTTTACGATGTTTGAAGTAGATGTATAGGTGTCGGTTGCTTCATCGTAATGTGCCTCGTAAAGAACGAAGGTTGTTCCTCCAATCTTTATTGTCTCATCACTCTCATCGACTTTCACGATATCGAGTCTGAGATCAAGTGTGTTGGTTACTTTAAGTGCCACCTCGCCCGTAGCTTCTGCGGAGACTGTAGCTGTCTGCGATTCATATGCAGTAGTGTATCTTAAAAGGTCACTTCTCTCTGCAGCGCTTGCTGTCACGGCTGTTGACTCATTAACTGAGTATGTTATTTCAGTCACTCCGTCTGCAGCATATCTTGGAAGACCGAAATATCCTCCGTTGACGGTATCGGCCTTTGCGCCTCTCACTGTAGCTGTCCAGCTGTCAGCATTAAGTGTAGCATTATCCCAATCAATCTCGTATTTAGTGTCTGAAATCAGCTGTGCTGTTGTGGTCGCATCTGACACAAGACTTCCATCTGTGCTTGAATACAACTCAAAATCGAGATCTGAGAATGCATTTGGTCTGTGAACATCTGATGCATTTGCAAGGCTGTCATCATCCCAAACTTTTTCGAGAGAAATCTCTGTTTCAATCAATGTGTTGGTTATGGCTGTCTTGCTGCCGTGTGATTTTGATGCTACATCTGCACTAAAGTCATTTACATAATCAACCGTGTATGCTTTTGTTACAGCAGCTGCACTTGGATAGAGATACTCTTTTCCGTCTGCTGTAACTACACCGTTTATCTTTGTTTCTACAGCCTTATAGTAAACATAAGCATAATCGCCTGAGGCAGTTTTTTCGTACTGATCCACTCCCTCAAAAACATAAAGGTCTGTTCCCTTTGTTTTAACAGAACCGTCTGTATTGTATACGGTGGCTGTCTGATCTGTAAGGTTGGTTACAAGATTGTTTCCAGCTGTATCAGTCGCGATTTCCCAGTTCACTCCATCGTAAGTCTTAAGAAGTGCAACCTCAGCGGTAAATCCTGTGTATCCGTTTATAGTAGCAGGGAATCCGTAGTAATTGTTTTCCCATGTCTTTGTAACGGAAAAATCAAGTGTACCGATATTTACAAAGCTAAACTCATTTGCGATTCCCGTGGTTTCCTCTTCAACTCTGTAGTAAGCATCAGTAGAAGGCGCCTTCTCAGCTATGATATAGGTGAGTGCGTTTCCGTCTGTATCATATGTCGGAAGATTATCCCAGCTAACTGTCTGCTCTTCGCCTATAGTTCCTGTAGAGTAAAGTGTCTCGGTAATAGGTGTGGCAAATGAATGATATGTTGTCTCAGAGTCGGTTTTGTATTTAAGTTCAAATACCGCACTTGATGTCTCGTCTTTGTACCACTTCTTTGTAGCTGTCACACTTGTTCCGGCAGCGTTTGTTGTCAGTCTGTTGGTAACTGTTTCGTAGTTTACGCCTGATGATGAAACGTATTCCCATTCTCCCTGACATGCACCTTCCGATGTACCGTCAAGAGCAGTCGACTTAGAAAGAGTTCCACCTGCTTCGCTTCCGCTATAGTTTGTTGTCTCGTCGTAGTTCTTATAAGTTTTTTCTACTCCTGAAACAAAAGTCTTCGGATGTGAATCCTCGGTTATCTCCACCGCTCTGTAGAACAGTGAGAAACTGTTTGTCTCATCACTTGCAGCAAGACTCTTTACTGTCTTCTTCCATGTGTCGGAGTCAGATTCATCAGAGGATGTGAGGGTTATGATAACATCATTTCCGTTTGCATCCACAACGTTCTCCCACGCGAAACCTGTTGTCTGGTCGTAGTTTACGCTCGCGTCGTCATTTACCTTTACATACTGGAGATTAAATCTCACTGACTCAGGTCTTGTCTGATATTTATTATCAGAATCATTTTCCCAGTTCAAAGTGATACTGAGAGAATTTGAAATGAGCGAGTTGTTCAATACCGTCTTGTTTCCGTCTGTCTCGGTAAGTGTTTCTCTGACGTATGAGCCGGCACGAATATATGCATCCTCGCCTGTTCCTTCTTTTCTATATACTGACCAGTTGTACTGATCGGTTGTTCCGGAAACGAGATATCCGATGGCATCCTCGTATACTCTGTACTCGATTGCCTGATATCCGTTTGTGCTGTCATATATATAGGTAGGAAGCTTTTTAAATACAACGCTCTGATTTCCGGCTGTAGTCTCAGCGGTAATAACAAGCGCAGTTGTGTCGTCGCTTGAATCGGTATAAGAGTACTCCGTGCTTCCGATATAACAATGAAGGGCATTTTCCCAGCCATCATCTCCGGAGCCCACGACTCTGTACTGAAGATGCACTTTTATCGCGTCCGGTCTGAATCCGTACTTGTTGTTTCCGTCCATCCAGTTTTTCTGGAAGGTAAAGCTCTTTGTGTATCCGTTTGTCAAAGTAGCAAACGAAGTTTCAGATGTGCTTGCCACATGGCTTCCGGATTTGTCCGCATTGTAATACTTGGTG
>JAILLZ010000214.1 GCA_024692885.1 Lachnospiraceae bacterium
CTTTCCAGGAATCATAGGCATGGACAATCCTGATAAAAAGAAAAACAATCCAACAATAATTCCAACCATAAATGGAGCCTTTGCCAGTCTTCTTAAAATATCAGAAAATGAGA
The DNA here is from genome assembly GCA_024692885.1 of Lachnospiraceae bacterium. Taxonomy (GTDB): domain Bacteria; phylum Bacillota; class Clostridia; order Lachnospirales; family Lachnospiraceae; genus JAILHT01. The sequence continues at coordinate 114 of JAILLZ010000214.1, forward strand.
CGGCCTCGTTTTTTCCTTTTTCTTTTTCAAGAAGTGAAACACCGTACGTCCACTGTCCCAGATTTACAAATGCTATAAACGGTGCCATATAAAAAACTGCTGATTCTCCAAACGCTGCCACCACAAGAGGTATTCCAAAAAATCCCGGGTTGGAAAAAGATGCTGCAAAATTTTCAATAGCATTTTTTCCAAGAACGATTCTTGCAGCCACTATTGAAAGCATCATTGCGGCAAATCCAAAGACCACGCTGAGCCCCAGTGCACTCAGTCGTTCCGGTGTTCTTTCCACAAGAAAACTGTTAAGTATTACGCATGGGAGTGATAGATATATAAGAATATTTCCTATTGTCTTGCTCCCCTCGGATGATATTTTCCCCGATTTAAACATCAGGTAACCCACCCCGGAGAGGATAAACATTATGATCACCTGGTAAAGAATTGTTACTACTGTTTCCATTTTGTGCCTTCCTTAATAGCTCATATTTTTTATTGTCGTTCCGATGCGAACCATGTCTTCCTCCGTGTATCTTTGATCGCAAACGCACGACATTTCTTCATCATATATACTACGTGTAGTTGAGTTAAGTTTATGCAACTCTGATATAGGCCAATGAATTGGTAGATATATTCCGTTATCTATCAAATATTCATGGATTCTATTCCTCTCGCCTTGTATCATAACCGGTACAAATAACGGGCATTCTTTCTCGGTAATAACAGTGTATGGCATATTGACGTTTCTACATTTGTCCAATGCTTTCATTAAACACTTAGCATTTTTTCGTCGGGTTTCCCTTATTTTAGAAACATCTACTGTATCCAACAAGTTTAACGACCTTTTATCCGGCGCGTAATTTGTATAATCCCTATCCAGTAATTCCTCTGCTTCTCTAAATGCTGAGAAAAAAATGTTCTTTTCTACCTCTTTAGGAGCAGTAATATACTTTGCTTTCATATCAAAAGAATTGTTTCTTAATTCAACATACCTATCAAACTGTTTTAGAATAGGCTTATTTATCCAGTCACCTTTTTTTGATGCAAATCCGGCATTAATCCCCATCCATTTCCGAAAGCTTCCAAAAACATAATCACAGTCCGAATAATCTACTCCGTTACAAAACATGGAATGTGTTGCATCATAGATTACAGTTTTTCCCTTATCGTGCTCTGTTCTTGCAAACTCAAGAACTCTATCATCTATAAAGCCGAAATAATTTATCAAAAATACTACATCACATTTGTTTTCATTAAAATCACAACAGATTCCTGCTTCTGTTGCAAACACATCGTAATACTCTACAGACAAACCGTTTTGTAAGAAAGGTTCTATCATTGAATCACAGCAGTATGACGGCATATACACGCTTTTTACCGATTTCTGACTGAGAACGTCTTTTATTATTATGTCTTGTGATGTTCTTCCACTGAGCGTATAAATGGCATTTGATTCATAGGGCAACAACGATTTTAATCCGGCCCCATTTTCATTTTCTACAGTCCAAAACTCACTTCCGATTTCACGCATGACATACTCACCTCTCGTTTCACAAAGCAAATACACCCATGATGATACGTTATGTCAAATACATAATCAAGATTTTCAAATTTTGGAAATGAGTTGTATACTCTATATCAAATGCTATACTTAAACCAACGCAGCGATATTAGAACAAATAGTATGGAGGGAAAAAAATGAAGAAAACCGCAGTGATTTTTGCAAACGGTTGTGAAGAAGGCGAAGCCTTAACCATAGTTGATATATTAAGACGCGCTGAGCTTCCTTGTGATATTGTTGGTCTTACCGGAGATGAAATTACCGGAGCTCATAACATCGTAATGAAGGCAGACAAAGTATTTAACGGAAGCCTAGATGACTATGATATGGTAGTCCTTCCCGGTGGATACGGTGGAGCAGCTGCCATGAGAGATGACGACAGACTCATAGCTGCAATTCAGGAAATGAATAAAGAGGGAAAAGGAATTTCCGCAATTTGTGCAGCTCCTATAGTTCTAAACAAAGCCTCTCTTTTAGAAGGAAAGAAGTTTACATGCTATCCTTCAACCGCAAAAGAAATCACTCAGGGAACTTACGTAAACCAGATTATTGTAAAAGACGGAAATCTCCTTACATCGCAGGGTCCTGCAACTGCCTATGCTTTCGCTTATGCAATAGTAGATGCTCTTGGCGGTGATTCACTGACAGTCAAAAACAGAATGGTTTACTTCAACGCATTTGACTCAAATGTCAATATCCCATCTCACGAAGCAACTATCCCTCTTCCGGAAAAAACAACTGACAAACGAGTTGCAGTGCTCATGGTTGAAGGATATGAGGAAAGCGAGACCATACAGATAGTAGATATGCTTAGAAGAATGAACATTACCACTCATACTTTCAAATTTATTGACGACGAATTTGTGCTCTCAATGCAGGGAATGAAAATAAAGGCAGACAAGAAATTCTCTGACGAGATAAAAGAATATGATGTATTGGTTGTACCGGGCGGAAGAACCGCAGGTGCAAAGCTTATCGCAGATGAGAGTGTTCAGAATATGCTTAAGTACTTTAATGCCAACAATAAGCTCATCGCCGGTATGTGTTCCGGAACCACAGTTCTTCACGCTGCCGGAGTCCTTGAAGGAAAGAAAGTAACCGGTTACACCGGATATGCCGAAAAACTTACCGGAGCAAACTTCTGTGAAGATGTGGCTGTATATGACAAGAATGTTGTCACATCACAGGGGCCAGCAACTCCGTTCCCATTTGCCTTCAAGATAATGGAAGCTCTGGGTGTAGATGCATCACCGTTAAAAGAGCGTATACTCTACTATGTTGCCGGTGGAAGATAATAAACCCGAATTCATATCTATATTTTGGAAGAATTTATCATATGACTCAACAACCCTGAGTGCTTGGAAAGCACTCAGGGTTGCCTTACTTTTGGATACTATATCATTTTTTTACCAGCCAAAACTCTGCATGATCACCGTATTCTTTTTCATTTGCTTCCTGCATTAGTTGGTAAACATTATTCAACTCCTCTTTTGGAAAATCTCTGTCAACCATCTCTTTAG
>JAILLZ010000222.1 GCA_024692885.1 Lachnospiraceae bacterium
TAAATAAACGTTTTCAAATAATAATGTTTTTGATATAATTTAGTTAGTATTTTTGTAGGAGGTCAGATATGGCTGAGATAAGATCTGATTATAAAATCAGAGATGATGAATTGAGTACGGTTCAGGTTTCGGATGAAGTTGTCACTATCATTGCAGGACTTGCAGCAACAGAGGTTGATGGAGTTGCTTCCATGGCAGGCAATATTACAAATGAGCTTGTCAGCAGACTCGGAATGGTCAATCTTTCAAAGGGAGTTCGCATTGAACTCGGAGATGGTACAGCATCAGTAGACCTTTCATTAAATATCAAATATGGATTCTCTATTCCTGAAGTGTCAGAAAAGGTTCAGGACAGAGTTAAGGTAGCCATTGAGAATATGACGGGACTTGATGTTGTTTCAGTAAATGTCAGAATAGCAAACGTTTTGATGGAAAACAATGAATAGTCTGATATGATGCATTAGCATGATAAGACATACATAGGAAAGGAATGTCTCAGGCATTCCTTTTTAAATATACAAATAAATGTTTAATAAATACGGAGTTTATGATTTATGAATAGAAGAGCTTTAAGAGAAAATACATTCCAGATGCTTTTTCGTGTAGAGTTTCATGATGAAAAAGAATATGAAGAGCAGATGAATCTTTTTTTTGAAAACATGGAAGAGATTTCTGACGAGGATAAGACTTTTATTACTGACAGATTCAAGAATATTTCAGAAAAGATTCCTGAGATTGATAAAAAGCTGGACGAGGCTTCTACAGGATGGAAAACTGCCAGAATGAACAAGGTTGATTTGACCTTACTCAGACTTGCAGTGTATGAGATGTTATTTGACGATGATGTACCTAAGGCTGTAGCTATGAATGAGTGTGTTGAACTTGCAAAGAAATTTGGCACGGACAGTTCACCATCATTCGTTAACGGAGTACTTTCAAACATATCATAATGGACAGAACATATTCGGTTACCCAGATAAATTCATATATAAATAATCTGTTTACGCAGGATTATTTTTTGAAGAGGCTTACCGTAAAGGGAGAGGTCTCAAATTGTAAATATCATTCCTCCGGTCACATTTATTTTTCACTTAAAGATGAAAAAAGCTCAATTGCGGCTGTAATGTTTGCCGGCAAGAGGTCGGGTCTGAATTTTAAAATGAAAGACGGAGACCTTGTGGAGGTTACGGGATCTATTGAGGTATACGAGCGAGACGGAAAATACCAGATTTACGCATCTTCCATAAAACAGTCGGGACAGGGAGATCTTCACCTCAAGTTTGAACAGTTAAAGCAGGAACTTGCCGACATGGGCATGTTTGATGAGAGTTATAAAAAACCAATTCCGAAATATGCAAAACGAATTGGAATTGTAACTGCATCTACGGGAGCTGCAATAAGGGATATCGAGAATGTTGCCCGCAGAAGAAACCCATACGTGGAACTTTTTTTGTTTCCGGCAACTGTGCAGGGGGAAGGCGCTGCTCCTTCAATAGTAAAGGGAATTGAGTTCTTTAATAAGTTTCCTGTAGACGTTATTATTGTTGGGCGTGGCGGTGGCTCCATAGAAGATTTGTGGGCGTTTAACGAGGAAATTGTTGCCAGAGCAATCTTTTCTTCGGAGACACCAATAGTATCTGCAGTCGGACATGAAATTGATTTTACCATAGCGGATTTTGTCGCGGATTTGAGAGCACCTACTCCTTCGGCGGCAGCGGAACTCACTGTATTTGATTACAGTGTTTTTATAAGTAAACTCGAAAACTATAAGAATCTTTTGAACCGCGCTGCGGAGTCGAAAATTGCAAAGCATAAACTGGTCATTTCCAAGTTAAAGACCGGAATACTGAAATATTCACCGGATCAAAAGCTTAATGAGATAAGGTTTACTCAAATGAAGTATGAGGAAAGCCTGAATAAATCGATGAGAGATGCTATTTTGGCTAATCGCAACAGGATAGCCATTCTTACCGAGAGACTTGACGGTCTTTCTCCTTCTAAAAAGCTTAAGTCCGGTTATGCCTATGTTGAGAATGCTGCCGGCAGGAAAATCAATCAATCGGATGATGTAAAGAAGGGCGATTCGGTTAGCTTATACTTTGCTGATGGTAAAGCAAGAGCGGTTATAGAGAAAGTTGAAAAGTATTAAACATATGGAAAAGAAAGAAAAAACCAAAGACGAAAATAAAGACGTGAAAATTGAGGATAAATACAAAGAAATTGAAGAAATCCTCAACAATATGAATTCGGACGACATCACACTTGAAGAGTCATTCGCTTTATATAAGAGCGGGTTGTTAAAGCT
>JAILLZ010000230.1 GCA_024692885.1 Lachnospiraceae bacterium
ATCTCAGATGGTTCGTACAATCAAGTACTTCTCTGAGTTAGCTTAATTCTTTAAGAATAAAATTTGACTCAAATGAGGGGTCCGGTCTTAAATGGGCCGGGGCCCCTTTTTTCATTGTTAAAACCGGAAATTGTAATGCGATTTCTGTTTAATAAATAATATTCAAAAGGTGTAAAAACCGGGAGGAAATACAAGAATGGCATTAAACAAAAAGACAGTTGATGATATCAACGCAAAGGGAAGAAGAGTTCTTGTACGTTGTGATTTCAATGTTCCTTTAAAAGAGGGAAAAATCACTGACGAGACACGTATCAACGCAGCTCTTCCAACAATTCAGAAACTTATCAACGATGGAGCAAAAGTTATCCTTTGTTCACATCTCGGAAAAGTAAAGAACGGACCAAACGAAGGAGAGTCTCTTGCACCAGTAGCAAAGAGCCTTTCAGCTAAGCTTGGAAAAGAAGTAAACTTCGTTTCAGATTACAATGTAACAGGAGGCGCTGCTACAAAGGCTGTAGCAGATATGAAAGAAGGAGATGTAGTTCTTCTTCAGAATACACGTTTCCGTGGAGCAGAAGAAACAAAGAACGGTGAGGAGTTCTCTAAAGAGCTCGCAGCACTTGCAGATGATTATGTATGCGACGCTTTCGGTTCTTCACACAGAGCACATGCTTCAGTAGCAGGTGTTACAAAGTTCATCGCTGAAAAGGGTGGCACAAACGCTGTTGGATACCTTATGCAGAAGGAAATCGATTTCTTAGGAAACGCAGTAAACGATCCTGTTCGTCCATTCGTAGCTATCCTTGGTGGAGCTAAAGTTGCTGATAAGCTCAACGTTATTGACAACCTTCTTGAGAAGGCTGATACACTTATCATCGGTGGCGGAATGGCTTACACATTCCTTAAAGCTCAGGGAAAAGAAATCGGAAAGTCTATGCTCGATGAGACAAAGATTGATTATTGTAAAGAGATGCTTGCAAAGGCAGACAAGCTTGGAAAGAAGATCCTTCTTCCTGTAGATGCTGTTACAATAGCAGATTTCCCAAATCCTATCGACGCACCTGTAGATACAGTTACAGTTTCATCTGACGCTATGCCTGCAGACCGCGAGGGATGCGATATCGGACCTGAGTCAAGAAAGCTTTTCGCTGACGCAGTTAAGAGCGCTAAGACAGTTGTTTGGAACGGACCTATGGGAGTATTCGAGAACCCTACACTTGCAGCAGGAACACTCGCTGTAGCTGAGGCACTTGCAGAGTCAAGCGCAACAACTATCATCGGTGGTGGTGATTCCGCAGCAGCTGTTAACCAGATGGGTCTCGGAGACAAGATGAGCCACATCTCAACAGGTGGTGGAGCTTCTCTTGAATTCCTCGAGGGAAAAGATCTTCCTGGTGTAGTTGCAGCAGACGACAAATAAATCTGAATTTCGTGCAAAGTTAAAAAGAACAATTATTAGGTAAAGAAGGTAAAAACAATGGCAAGAAGAAGAATCATAGCCGGAAACTGGAAGATGAACATGACTCCAAGTGAGGCTGTAAAACTTGTAGCAGAGCTTAAAGACCTTGTAAAGTCTGATTCTGTAGACGTTGTATATTGCGTACCTGCAATCGATATCGTACCTGTAGTAGAGGCTGTAAAAGGCACTAACGTATGCGTTGGTGCAGAGAACTTCTACATCGAGGACAAGGGAGCATTCACAGGTGAGATTTCAGCACCTATGCTCGTAGATGCAGGCGTTAAGTATGTTATCATGGGACATTCTGAGAGAAGAGATATCTTCGGAGAGAATGATATCCTTATCAACGCAAAGGTTAAGAAGGCATTCGCTGCCGGACTTACACCAATCCTTTGCTGTGGTGAGTCACTTGCACTTCGTAAAGCAGGAACTTACAAAGAGTGGATCGAGAGACAGATTACATGGGATCTCTCAGGCGTAACAGCAGATCAGGTAAAGAACCTTGTTATCGCTTACGAGCCAATCTGGGCTATCGGAACAGGCGAGACAGCTACAGCTGATCAGGCTGAGGAAGTTTGCGGATTCATCCGTGAGCTCATCGCAAAGCTTTACGATGGAGCTACAGCAGAAGCTGTTCGTATCCAGTACGGCGGATCTATGAATGCAGGCAACGCTAAGGAGCTTCTTAGCAAGCCAAACATCGACGGAGGTCTTATTGGTGGTGCTTCACTTAAGGCTGAGTTCGGTCAGATTGTTAACGCATAATAAACTGCTAATAGTAAAGTTTACATAATGGCTTAACACAAAAGCGGATTCATACATTGAATGTGTGAATTCGCTTTTTTGAAGCATAGTAGCGGAACATAACTGGGGCATATGCTTCATCTTATTAAAAAAAATTGGGATTATTTGGAGGAGTTATGAAAAAGAGAATAGTTTTATTAGTGGCAACCATGATGTTTGTCTCTCTCAGTGCCTGCGGAAGTAAGGCAAGCAAGAATGAGAACGCAGCGGAAACAGCGGCAAATGCCACCGAGACTGAGACGGAAAAGGTAAGTGAAGTTGCTTTGACATCAGTGTCTTACAACGAATTGGTCGATGGAAAAGATTGGGATTTTTCCGAGTCACATAAGAGTTACGCTGTAAAAGTTAATGATGTACAGTATGATTTGTGCACAGATAAAAACGGAAACAATTTTGCCTTTGTGTGGGCAAAAAACGATAAAGACATTGTCGATGTTGTAGAGGATAAAGGCGTTAGCTATCCTGTTTTGGGACTTAAAATAAAACCTGACGAAAAAGAGAACATAGAAGAATTCAATATACCCGCAAACATTATGTATATAAGTGACTGTGGTTTTCAGGATTGCGATAATCTAAAAACAGTTACAATCCCTGACAGTGTGATATATATGGGAGAGTGGACATTTTCGAATTGTGATTCCTTGGAGATAGCAAACATACCAACAGGTGTTACAAGATTAAACAGGGGAACATTTGTGAGCTGTCCTAAGCTGACGGAGATAGAAGTTCCGGATAACGTAACTTTCATTGGAGAGAGTGCATTCAGCGGGACGGGAATTTCAAAGATCGACCTACCGGAAAGTGTGACAGAAATAGATGATTATGCTTTCGCACGCTGTCCGAATTTGAATTCATTTGTTTTTCCTTCGGGAGTATCAACTCTTTCATACGCTGTCCTCGATGGTTGCGAAAACTTAAGTGTAATCAAATTCACAAATCCGGCCATGGATTTATCTGAATTTAAGGTATACAGAAATTGTGAGAGAATCATTTTCCCTGATGAAATGACAATAGATTCAGAAACACTTGCAGAAATGTTTGATAATGCCGAGACGGGAGTATTTATCAATTATCAGGGCGCCGAGTATTCAAGTTACGAGATTCTGGAAAATCTGATTCTTGCTTCTTCAGTGAACGGATATGAAAGTGACATTGTAGGTGATTACACAAAGAGTGATACTACACTCGTAAATGTTCAAATGTTTGTTGAGGACGTACGAAACCTGGACAGCGATGCTGCAAACAAAAACGGTGAGGTATTCTCATATATAGCTCACGATTATCAGTATGACAACGTCTATGCCGATGTTCAGTGGGATGGCAGTTGTTGGAGAATGAAGGTCTGGATGGATGACGGTTGGAGTATCTCCGGACATTTCGACGAGAATTTCCTTTTTTACGAGGACTAAGAAAAAGAAAACCCGAGGAAGATTTTTTTCTCGGGTTTTAGTTAGTGAGTAAGATGGTTGCGATGAAATATCCGGAGTCCTCGGAATAATCGATGGCTCCGTCGTATTTCTCTACAATACGTTTAATAACCTTTGTACCGATGCCATGGGATTTTTTATCAGCCTTGGTGGTGATGAGCAAAGGATTTGATTTAAGGACATCCTTTGAAGATCTGTTTTTTACAGTGATGGAAAGATAATTTTTCTGCTGTATGATCTTTAAATGGATGTCTTTTTCTTTTTCGTCGTGACTGGCGTCTATGGCATTATCCAAAAGATTCTGAAGGATGCTGCAGATGTCGTTATTCTCGATTTTTAGGTGCTCAGGCATATTTATATCGGCAAAAAATGAGATACCCGCATCCTGGGCCTCGCAGGCTTTCTGAGATAACAGATAATCAAGAATCTTGTATCCTGTATGGAATTCCTCCAGCCTGTCGTACCTGTGGAGAAGTTTGGTATCAACAAACTCCGTTAACTCATCAATCTCCCCTGACTCAAGCAGAGTGTGAATGTAAAAGTAGACGTTTTTCATCTCGTGTTTGTCTCGTCTTATCTGCTCCACAAGGGCGGAGGAGCGCTCTATATGGCGCTGTATCAGATCCATGTGCTGGTTTATTGCTCTGGTCTCTATAAGCTCGTTGTAGGAGTTTATATGAAGATATGAAAGGTAATGGGTCGCTATAAGCAGCGCGACAATAGGCAGATTTATTACGAAAGAGTACTTATCTGTTGAAAGCTCCTGATTGAGGATGAGATTTCCGAGCAAAAGCAGAAGCAGAGGTATGACAGTTATAGTTATGTAATATCTGTAAGGATGGTCGAAGGGAGCCTTTAGGGTGTAGCTTGAGAAAAAGACACTGCAGGCAACCATTGTGCCCCAAAAAACAACATAGTAAAGAAGAGTTCCGGGGATGGAAGAGTCCGGATCCTCAAAAAACAACATTGTAAAATTTATACATATGGTTTTTAGCACCGAATAGCAGCAGATGAGCTCTAGCTGCAGAGATGCCGAGTAAATAACGTGAGCGTCAATGAAATATAAGGTATAAAGAAACCCTGCAATGATCAGCAACACTATATAAATGGCATACTGGTGCTCATACCCGTAAAAGAGAGTGTTCACACAGGTGAGTGAAAGTGCCGACAAAGTGATTGATAC
>JAILLZ010000253.1 GCA_024692885.1 Lachnospiraceae bacterium
TACATTTTTATTTTCCACTAAACCTACATTTTTATTTTACCTTTTACAGTGGATACTATAAAAATACGCGGAATAAGCATTATGACCAGTCAATTGTTGACAGGGAACAGCTGTGGTCATATGATAGAGACTATCAATTTATCTTTTTTGTTTTCTTATTTTTCTAACAATAACGTCATATGAAAAATCCTGTTTCGTAAACGCACACTAATAAAGAAATCTGTGACTATCTAACGAAAAGAGTTTACTGCTGACAATGAAAAAAACATTGATTACCAGTAATAGAGCTACATTGAAGCATTTTTGCACAATGCTCCGCACGAAAGGCTTACTGTTATATTTCAGAAACAGTGATAATAACAGTAGCTTTTTAAAGGAAATTAGCCTAATCGAAAAGGATACTCATGAAATCGTTTGAAAGTGAGCTCCTTTTCTGGCGGATTACTACTGCTAGAAAAGAAATAATTGCGACTTTACAGTAAATACATTTTGCAACCTGATTTTGGCTACTGCAAAAAACAATAAAATTATAAATTAACAGTAGCGACAGCTGAATTGGATGGGGGTTAAATATAAAAAGGAGGATGAGAAATCATTTGGAAAACTATTTGGGGAAACTAGAAGAACAATTGCGGGAGCTTGATGCTTTGCAAAAATTATCAGATAAGAAGCTAAGAAGATTTAAAGGATTGCCGGATAATCATATAAGAGTGTCAACCAGTAATGGGTGCTACCAGTACTTTATCGTAGACAAGAGTAGGAAAGAATGTGTATATGTACCTTCCGCAGAAATAAAAAATGTTCAAAAGTTTGTGCAAAGGGATTATGAAGTAAAGGTCAATAAAACAATAAAAGGTTTAAGAACAAAGCTTGCTAAATTTATAAAGAATTATGATATAGACGCTATTAACAAGGTCTATGATAATAGTTCTCCGGGGAAACAAAAACTGATTACGCCTTTGGTAAAAACTAAAGAAGATCTAATAAAGGAATGGAGAGAAGAACATCCTTCGTTTCAAAATACATTTCCATTGGAATGTGAATATCTGACAAACAGAGGAGAATCAGTAAGATCGAAATCAGAGAAAATAATTGCAGATTTGTTGGGTTCATATAATGTACCGTATCAGTATGAACCGCTACTTGAACTGCAAGGGTACTATTCAGTATATCCTGACTTTGCTGTGTTGAATGTCAGAACAGGTAAAAAGTATTATTGGGAACACCTAGGAATTGTATCGGACCCTGATTATGCGATTAAAAACTTTTGGAAAATACAAAAATATGAAAAGAGCGGATATCTTATAGGAAGAGACGTTATTCTCACATTTGAATCAGAAGGTATTCCATTAGATGTTAACCTGATTAAAGAAAAGATAGAAGAATTCCTACTATAAAACAATCACATGACAAATGTCACCCCACATAATGACAGTCTGCACTACAGCAGCCTGTCATTTTCTTTTATATTATCTTCAGAACATAAAACGAAAGGGAGAGAACAAATGTCTGAGAATGTTGTTTCAATCGATAACTTGGTAAAAAGATACGGCGATAAAGTAGCGGTGGATCATTTTTCACTGAATGTTGAGCAGGGGGAGATACTTGGGTTGCTCGGACCAAACGGTTCCGGAAAAACAACTACGATAAACTGTCTCCTTTCGCTTCTTACATACGATAAGGGAGATATAAAGATATTCGGAAAGCCTATGGCACCTGATGCATACGATATAAAAAGCCGAATAGGTGTGGTAATGCAGAACGTTGCGGTGGTTGATACATTGAACGTGTATGAAAATGTGGATTTCTTCTGCGGACTTTACATAAAGGACAAGAAAACCAGAAAGCAGTACGTAGAGGAGGCGTTGGAGTTCACAGGACTTTCCGATTACAAAAAATACAAACCGAAAAAGCTTTCCGGAGGACTTCTCAGAAGACTGAACATCGCATGTGGAATAGCTCACAAGCCAAAGCTGGTAATCTTCGACGAGCCGACGGTGGCAGTTGACCCACAGAGCCGAAATTCAATCCTTGAAGGAATCAGAAAGATGAACAGAGAGGGTGCAACCATTATTTATACTTCCCATTACATGGAGGAGGTAGAGGAGCTCTGTACCAGAGTAGTCATCATGGATCACGGAAAAAATGTGGCAAACGGCACTTCAAACGAGTTGAAGTCCTCGCTGATAAGCAGGGAGACAATCCGCATCGGTTTGCCGGATAAATCACCTGAAATCATTTCCGGAATTAAGGAAATAAACCATGTGTACAAGATTAAGGAAGAGGATGACGACCTCGTTATCAAGTGTGACGGAGGCGAGCACAATCTGGTACACATCCTGAGTTACCTCACGGAGAACAATATCCCGTTCGGACATGTGGTAACCGAACTTCCTACACTAAACGATGTATTCCTTGAGATTACGGGAAAGGAGCTTAGAGATTGATGTTCGGTCGAATTTATATCTATAAATTAAAAGAATTGATGCGAAACCGCTATCTTGTGGGCTGGAACTTCCTTTTCCCACTGGTGCTGGGAACTGCATTCTACCTTGGATTCGGAAATCTCATAACCGATGATCCGGACAGGTTCAAAACCATAGAAGTGGGATACGTAAACATGACGGAGGAGGAAACAAACTTTTCTCTAGTGCTGGATGAGATATCCGAGGAAACTGATGACCACGTTAAGATCGTCAATGTCCACGAGTATTCCACCAAGGATGAGGCCTTAGTTGCAATGGATGAGGACGAGATAGCCGGAATCTATGTGGAGAGTGAGGACATCGAGACCATAGTTCCGAAAAACGGTTCCGAGGCAACCACGTTAAATCAGATAGTGAGAGAATATGAAAACAAGATTTCCGTTATCGAGCAGGTGGCGGAGGACCATCCTGAAAATCTGCAGACTGTTTTGGATATGGTATCCGATGATTTGGAAATCATGAAGAGACACGATTTCGGAAGCGGAACTTCACCTTATCTGCAGTACTTTTTTGCTCTCATTGCAATGGCTTCGCTGTTCAGCTCATGGATCAGTACGGCCATGCTAGAGGGAATGTGCGCAAACATGACAGAGTGCGGAAAAAGATTTGAGTGCGCACCTACCAACAAGCTTTTGTCCATCGCAGCAGGAGTACTTTCCGGACTCACACTTCAGTCGGTTTCAAATGCGGTTGTGGTTCTGTATGTAGAGTATGTTTTGAAAATAAGTTTGGGTGCTCCGCTTTGGAACATCATCCTTATCACTACTCTTGGCAGCGGACTTGGTATCTCCGCAGGAGTACTTATAGGATCTGTGATAAAGAATGAAAGGCTGCTCATAGCAGTTCCCCTTTGTTTCACAATGACCTGCTCATTTTTCAGCGGACTCATGTGGCATCAGGTCAGACAGCTCATAGAGAGCAATTGCCCTATATTTAACAAGATAAACCCGGCAGCACTTTTGGTTGACTGCCTGTATACAAGGGCAACTTACGGAAGAACAGCAGATTATTATCAGGATATAAGCATCATGTGCTGCATGGTTGTGGG
>JAILLZ010000004.1 GCA_024692885.1 Lachnospiraceae bacterium
AATAATCAATGTATTTGGAAAATCCTCCACATTTGATATGTACCCAGAATCCTGGACACATATTTATAAATTAGGCAAAAACAAAATGGATGCCACCTGTACAATACAGGATAGCATCCATGTGTTCCGCCTAATTTATAAATATGTGTCCAGGATTCTGGGTACATATCAAATGTGGAGGATTTTCCAAATACATTGATTATTCTTCAGAAACTTTTACAGTTTCGGAGAAGCGATATTTTTTTACGGCGTATACTTCCAAAGCAATGAGTACTGCTGCGAGAAGCACATCTACCGCGATAACAGCTTTTACCCATCCAGGTAATCCTGTGTCTTTTTCAGCTGCTGTAGAGTTTGCAATAGCATACAATGTCTCATGTGCCGCATTTCTTAAAGCAACTACTGTTCCGACAGAATCCTGGTCTGTGATAACGCTTGTGTCTGCCGACATTGAGAGCCCCTTTGTGAGACCGTTTCTGATTCCGCAGTTGAGATCCATGTAGAAGTCTGCCAGCGGATCAAGAGCATCTGTGTCTACTGCTCCGTGGAATCCCCACTCATCTCTGAGTACGTCGTTCAAGAGTTCTGCGTTTGAGCCTGCCCACTTTGGTCCGATAGAGTTGAATGAACTCATTACACCAAGTGTTTTGCCTTCTTTGACAGCTCCCTCAAATCCCTTGAGGTAGATTTCTCTCATGGCCTGCTCTGTTGTGTATGTACAGATACCGTTTGTTCTGAATGTCTCCTGATCGTTCAAAGCGAAGTGCTTGATGTAGCAGATCATTCCCTGGCTTGTAGCACCTGCAACTTCGTTTGCTGCCATGATGTATGACATCATACCATCCTCTGAGTAGTACTCAAAGTTTCTTCCTGCAAATGCAGATCTGTGAATGTTCATGGCAGGTCCGTACCAACCTGTGATACCCATCTCGGCGCCCTCGATACCCATCTGTGTTCCACGTCTGTTTGCAAGCTCCTTGTTCCATGTAGCTGCTATAGCAGTTGCAGGAGGATAGGCAACACCTGTCATAGATGAGTTGAACATACTGCTTAAAGCTGCAGGTCCGTCTGTATCTGTTGATGATGCGAGTCCGATAGACGGTACTTCTACGGTCTTAAATCCACCGTCTGCAACCATGTTTACCATCTCTTCAACAGTGAGTTCATCAAGAAGGTCTTCCCACTTTTCATCATCAAATGAGAGTCCTGTCATATCGGAAATCTTTATTCCGTTGTCTGCGCCTGTAGTAGGCATTTCAGCGTTTGGATCATCATAATCCGCAGCGTCATAGTTTGACTTTGCATGGAATTCAGCCATGCTCTCTGCGCTCATCTCATAGTTTGAAGGAGCTGCAAGAGCCTCTGCTGCGTTTGCAAATCCGTCCGCTCTTGAAAGGTATGTAACCTCTCCTCTTGCGTAGTCAAACTTGTTTGTAGCTTCCACGAGGTCTGTGCTTCTCTTTCCGTCCTCTGAATCCTTGTAAACAACGTCTTCATCTACAGTGAATGTCTTTGAATCGATGACAGTGTGTGAATCAGAGTTGAGGGTGATGGCATACTCACCTTTTTCAAGTACATAACACTGGTTGTTAAGGTCATCATATGAAGCCAAGTCCTCATAGTTGAATGAGATAGAAAGTACCTGGCTCTCTCCCGGCTCGAGGATATCAGTCTTCGCGAAGTCGATAAGGTTTGTGCTGGCCTTCTCGATTCCACCGTTGTAGTAAGGTGGTGTGAAATAAATCTCCGCAACATCCTTACCTGCTGCGTCGCCGGTGTTTGTTACAGTTACTTCAATGTTTACGGTGTTTCCGTCCGCTTCAAAAGAAGTGATGGACTTATCAAAGGTTGTGTAGCTGAGTCCGTATCCGAATGGATACTGAACTACGGAATCATAATCTATAAGGCCTTCAACCGCTGCTGTCTCATAGTATTTGTATCCAACATAGATTCCCTCAGAGTAGTTTACAAACTTTGCAACATTTTCCTCTGAACCTGTGATCTCTGTTGAATTTGTGTACTCAAATGCACCGAAGTTGTTTGCTGTAGGTGCCATGCTGTGATCGTATACATATGTATCAACAAGTCTTCCGGAAGGATTTACCTCTCCGTTCAAAACTTTTCCCAAAGCGTTGAAACCTGTCTCACCTGCACCTGCCATCCAGAGTGCTGCTTCCACGTTTTCATACTCATCCACAAATCCGAGTTCCATCGCATTTGCTGAGTTTACAACTACGATGATGTGGTCAAACTCCTCATCGAGTCTGTCGAAAAGTGCTCTCTCCCTGTTTGAAAGCTCAAGGTAGTTCTTTGATGAATCTATGTCATCTTCCTGTGTGGAATAAACCACGTCTCCGCCCATCTGAGTTTTGTTGTAAGTACAATCAGATGAATATACATCAGGAAGGTCCATTCCCTCTCCACCGGCTCTTGTAAGAACAACTACCGCTGTGTCGGAAAACTCTTTTGCGTTATCAAACATGCCTGCTGCATCGTAGTCCTCGATGGTTGGCTGAACGATGGTCCAATCAACTTCTCCCATTCCTACTGTAGGTCTGTCTGATCTGTACTCTGTGTAGAAATTGATGAGATCTTCATTTATGTTAAATCCACCGTTCTCAATTCCCTTAAGAAGTGTTACGGCACTCTCCTCATTTACACTTCCGGAACCTGTTCCGCCGTAGTTTGGCTGTGTGGCTCCCCATCCGAATACGTTGATGTTTGTATTCTCAAGTGGAAGTGTTCCCTCGTTTTTAAGTAAAACGATACTCTCCTCTGAAATCTCTTCCCCAAGATCTCTTGA
The DNA here is from genome assembly GCA_024692885.1 of Lachnospiraceae bacterium. Lineage (GTDB taxonomy): Bacteria > Bacillota > Clostridia > Lachnospirales > Lachnospiraceae > JAILHT01. The sequence goes on from JAILLZ010000004.1 coordinate 2,804, forward strand.
AGCCTGTCTTGTAGAATCGCTGAGGCCCTTGCTTCCCGTGAGAACCTTGTTCAAAAGGGAATACTCAATGTTTAAGCTGACAACATTGAGGCTGACTGCTACTACCAAAACTGCTGCAAGTACCGACTGCCAACGAATGAAAGTCTTTAATTTTCTTTCCTTCTTTGAAACAACGAACCATACCACAACAGCTATGATTATGGCACCAACTATACATACTATAGGCACCATACAAGCCTGTATTGCTGCAACTACGTCATCCATTGATGCGGCTACGGCTCCTCCAAAAAGCATATCGTATATCTTCTTGTAGATAAGATATGCGACTCCCGCCAATATGGCGAGAACAACAACAGGAACAATCCATTTTTGTTTTTTCTTCTCCATATTTTCCTCCATTGTTATTTTTCCTGGGAAAAAGTGTTTTACTCCCCGGCGCTTTTGATAAATTAGCACTACGCTTTTTTCATAACAATGGGTTTGGTACGAACGGCGTCCATATGGTATGAACGTAATTCAATTTTTGTTTTTTTATGGTATTGTATAGCGTAGAGAAACTATAGTTTAAAGGGGTTCACAAGATGAAAGCAGCTATATGTGAAGATGAAGTGCGCGCGTTAAAGATCATACGCGACAACATAGATATGGGAATGAAAAAGCTAAACGTGGATTGCGACTTTGACACTTTTTCGGACCCGAAGGTTCTTGAGGAAAAACTCTCCGGGGAAGATGGATATGACCTGTTCTTTCTTGATATCGAAATGCCGGGAATAAACGGAATCGACCTATCAAAGAAGATAAGATTTTACCTTCCCAATGCTCTCATTATCTTTATTTCCAACAAGGAGGAGCTGGTTTTCCAGACATTCGAGGTAAGACCGTTTCGCTTCATAAGAAAGAATCATTTTAAGGAAGAAATACCTTCCGTACTGAAGGATATAAAAAGGGAGCTGGATCTGGAAAAAGGTCCCGTCATCTCCATAGAGGAGCCGGGAGGCCACATCACTTCCTTCAGTCTGGACGACATCCTTTATATAGAAGCCATGCGCAAGGAATGTGTGATACACAGAAAAACCGACACCGTGATATGCAAATACAAGTTCAGCGATTTTCTGAAACTCCTATCGCCCTACTCCTTCGCCCAGACCCACAGAAGCTATGCGGTGAACTGTAAGTACATTTTTAAGATTGATTCCGACAGCATACTTTTGGATAACGATGAAAGCATACCCCTGGGAAGAACCCACAGGGATGCGGTGAAAAAAAGCTTTTTAAACTACGCTAAATCCGTTTAGCAATACTTTACAGGCAGGTTATTATGGAACAAATCAAACTGTTTTTTGAAACATTTTTTATCTTTTGTCTCTTTCTCATAACGGACATAAGAGCATACG
>JAILLZ010000013.1 GCA_024692885.1 Lachnospiraceae bacterium
CATCGCCTCTGAGATAATCGTCCTCATCATAGTAAAAGCTCTCATCCATAACCACCATCACGCGGTCATATTCTATTCCAAGAGACGTTGACTTATTCTGATCCAAATAAACATAGCCCTGATCTTTGTAGATTTTTAAAAGCCTGTTCAGCTCGTCCCTATCATTAGCGTATGCCGGAACTATGGATGGGTAATGCCTTCTGTGCCCGTTTTCAGGAATGGAATGAAAGAGACATCTGATAAACGAGGCAAGTTCATTGTTCGTTCTGATTCTGTTGGTGAGTTTATGAAGTATTATTCCCGGAAGTTTCTCAATATCACCTGCCATGGTGCCGGTTCGTTCAGAAGGTGCCAAAAATTCTTCATTATCATACGAAAAAACTACCGGAATGCCATTTTTTTCCGATACTTCCCTTATTTTTTCAAAACAAAGTCTTCCCAACAGCTGGCCTTCATCCACCAAAAAATAAGAATAATCCGTATAATTTGCTATCTTTAAAAACCCTGATGGAGTGACAAAATCGACCCTTTTTAATCTCTCATTTAACAATTCAAGTTCTTTCGGGAAAGCGCCGCAATGTATGAGACAAACCTTCTTCATTTCCGAAAGATTCATGGCCAAATCATACAAAAGCAAGGTTTTTCCTGTTCCCGGCAGTCCCCTATAGCCTTGTAGAATGCAGTTTTTTTCAACTATGTTGCATATGATTCTTTTCTCTATATCCTTCTGCTGAAGTGTCAGGAAATACTCATGGCGCAAAAATCTGTCCGGATCTGTCATGGGCGATATTAGATAATCTACTTCTTTAAACAAATCTTCTATATCGTCCTCATAGACATTCACCTGTCCGGAAATATCGAGAGCAAGGCTTTCCCACGAAGAAGGTACAAGTCTTCCTCCGTTTGAAAGCCTGAGCAGTTCATCTTTTTTACTTATATATGTGTAGGAATGAATGGATTTACCGAGCATTTCAAGGTAGTATCGGTTCAGCTCAAGCTGACGCTTGATGTCCTGCTCCGAAACTTCCTTGCTCTTCAACTCGATATTTATGATGTACTCGTCGGATATTCGCAGTAAATCGAATTCCTTTCCGAGCTTTGGAATCTGAAATGAATAGTAAAAATCCCACTGATATGCAACGTCAGACTCTTCGGAAAGGTGCTTTATAAGCCCTTTTATGCCCTCTATTTCCCACTCTTTTACATTCAGGAAATGATTGCGTCCCGACAGCTGACGTTCCAGTCTTTTTGTATTCTCTTTTCCGTTAACCCTTGTCAGTGAAAAAATGTTAACAGGCCTCATTTTCCTTCTCCAAAGAAAGTGCGTATCGCACCGATGCCATGGCATCTTTACCGTAAAAATCCGCATTTATGGAGGCTGCATATTCTTCGGTCATAACAGCTCCTCCTACCAAAACTTTAGCCCATGGAGCCTTATTTCGCAACTGTCTTATGGTTTCCTCCATTGCGGGCACTGTTGTGGTCATGAGAGCCGAAAGTCCAACCAAAGGTGCGTTAAGCTCTACCACCTTGTCAACTATAACCTCCGGCGGCACATCCTTGCCAAGGTCTGTAACGTCAAAACCATAGTTCTCAAATATAAGCTTAACTATGTTTTTTCCTATATCATGAATATCTCCATGAACTGTGGCTATAACGAATTTCGATCTCTTTACCGTCTCTGAAGGATTATCAAGGAGATTTATCTTTATCTGCTCGAAAGCATACTGTGATGCCTCTGCGCTAATCAAAAGCTGTGGCAAAAACATCTTTTTCTCCTCAAAACCTTTTCCCACTATATCAAGAGCAGGAATTATCTCGTTATTCACTATATCGAGGGGCTTGTTTCCCTCTGAAAGAAGCTCTGCCGTGAGGTTTTTTGCCTGCTCCTTCAATCCCTTTACTATCGCTCTCTTTAAGGGTGTATCAGCTGCACCGAATGATGTATCTCCTGCTCCCTGATTCGATGTATTTGCGTTGTCAGCAGTTACTTTGGCAGGCTCATTGTTTGTGGCGAATTCTATATACTCCGTACAGTTTTCATCCATGTCATGAAGTGCCTTGAAGGCATAGTAAATCTTCATCATCTCTGTGGAGAAAGGATTCATTATGGCTGCTGAAAGACCGTTCTCCAAAGCAAGTGCAAAAAACGTGGATGTGATATAGTCTCTCACCGGAAGTCCGAACGAAACGTTTGAAACTCCAAGTGATGTGAGGCAGCCAAGTTCATGCCTTATGGTTCTAAGCGAATCCAATGTGGCCAAAGCAGCCTTTGTATCGGCACTTATGGTCATGGCAAGGGTGTCAAATATCAAATCTTTCTTTTCTATTCCGTATTTTGCTGCTTCTTTTATTATCTTCTCGGCAATCTTCACACGGTCTTTTGCATTATCCGGGATTCCTCCCTCATCGAGAGTAAGTGCAACGACTACTCCGCCGTATTTTGCCACCAGAGGGAAAATGCTGTCCATGACTTCCTGCTTTCCGTTTACGGAATTTATCATGGCTTTTCCGTTGTAATGTCTGAGTGCTGCCTCCATAGCCACGGTATCCGTGGTATCTATCTGAAGAGGCAAATCCGTTACCGCCTGGAGTTCCTTAGTCACATTGAGCAACATGTTTACTTCATCTATCTCAGGAAGACCAACGTTGACATCGAGAATATGAACGCCCTTTTCCTCCTGCTTTAATCCTTCACCAAGGATGTAATCTATATCGTTTTCACGCAAGGCTTCCTTGAAGCGCTTCTTTCCGGTAGGGTTTATCCTCTCACCTATAAGAATCGGAGCCTTTCCAAACTCTACTGCATGCGTATATGAAGAGACCATGGAAATATCTTTGCGTGTTACAGGATTATTTTTTGCATATTCCTTTACAAAGTCTTTTGTTTTGTCAACCATGCTCCTTATATATTCAGGTGTGGTTCCGCAGCAACCTCCTGCGATTCGCATTCCGCTTGAAAGATATTCTTTCATGTAATCGGAAAAATCTTCCGGAAGCAAATCGTAAACCGTCTCACCGTTCACCGAGCGAGGAAGGCCCGCATTTGGTTTCAGTAAAACAGGTACTGAAGCGTACTTCAGATATTCATCCACTACCCCCTTCAACTGTGCAGGTCCAAGAGAACAGTTTGCTCCTATGGCATCTGCATGCATTCCCTCAAGCATGGCAACCATGGCCTGCGGAGTTGCTCCGGTCATCAGTTTTCCGTCCTCACCGTAGGCATTCGATACAAAGACCGGAAGCTTGGAATTCTCTTTTGCTGCGAGAAGGGCAGCCTTTGTATCAAGGCTGTCGTTCATGGTTTCTATGAAAATCAAATCGATGCCACCATGCTTTTCTGCCGCCTTTACTATCTTTGCATAGCCAGCGCAGGCATCATCGAAAGGTGTGTCGCCGTATGGTTCAAGGAGACGTCCCATTGAACCGATATCAAGTGCAACAAATTTCTCGTGGTCTCCCTTTGAGATTTCTTTTGCTTTATTGGCATTGTTGATGGCAGCTCCGATAATCTTTTCCAATTCATCGTCGTTGAATTTTATCGGATTAGCACCAAAGGTGTTGGTCAATACAACATTTGAGCCTGCCTCGTAATAATTTTTATGAATATCTATGACATCATCAGGTCTTTCGATATTCCATCGTTCCGGAAGTTCTCCCGGTGTCAGCCCCCTAATCTGCATCTGAGTGCCCATTCCTCCGTCGAGGAATAATATGTTTTCTTTTATATAGTCTAGTATTTCTGCCATGAGTATTCGCAATCCTTCTTCGTGCAGTTTTTGCACCTGTTTATTTTTGTTTCTTCCGAGTCACAATAATCCTCTTTCTCGGAACATGTGGCTTCGATTAATACTTCTTCCACGCCAATCAGAGCTGTTACAGATTTTGACGGTGACATTAAAAGACTGTCGTTTAATGTGATGCCCAATCTTCTGTTGCAATCAAGGTACTGTATAAAACCTTTTTGTGCGGAAATGTCAAAATCCCCATATCCCGGGGAAAAACGCGGATGAAGTACTTTCCCTTCTTCCCATAAGTCTTCTTTCAGATCATTTTCAAAGGCATCGCACAATGCCTCCACTCTCTCGGCCCCCAATGCCTGAAAGAAAAGCGCTTTGCTTTTTGATATGTGAGAATATTTCATTATCAGACGATCTATCTCTATTCCAATAGTCGCTGCAAACAGACATACTTCCAAACAGCCATTAAGATTTGCCTTAAGAGCCTCTGACTTTGTATTTGTCACCGGAAGAATCGGATAGCCGTTTTTCCATTCCAGCTTACTCTTTCTGTAAGTGACTTTATATGTGAGCTTCGGAAGTGCTTCCTTTACGCACTCTTCCATAAGATTATTCAGCATTTCAACGTCATCTTTATCGGAAGGTGACACGTTTGTTCTCATTCCGGCGTACCTTCGAATCTCGTCATAGTTTACGTTTTTCAAAATTTTATTTTCATTCGGACTGTACTGCTTGTACAACAGGGTTTCACTCATAATCTTTGCCCCCGTCTATTTCCAGCTGAATTCTTTTCCCAATATATCCGAAAGGTTATTTTTGATTCCCTCTGCGACCTCCGGTTTGTTCATTGAGTACACATGAACGTTGGTTATTCCGTTGGCGTATAAATCAATAATCTGATCTGTAGCATAGGCTATTCCTGCCTGGGTCATAGCTTGCTTGTCCGATCCGAATATATCCACCAAACTTCTGAATCTCTGTGGCATATACGCTCCGGAGAGTTTCATTGCTCTCTCAACCTGATTTGCATTGGTGATAGGCATGATTCCGGGCAATACCGGCACTTCTATGCCTGCTTCCCTGATTTTATACATGAAGCTTAAAAATAATGAATTATCAAATATCATCTGGGTGGTCAAAAAATCGACTCCGGCATCAACCTTTTCCTTTAAATGCCTTATGTCTTCCTTCTGGCTTGAACTCTCAGGATGGACCTCCGGGTAACATGCTGCTCCCACGCAAAAATCATACTCAGATGATTTGAGTTCTCTGATAAGCTCGATGGCATAATGATAATCCCAATCTTTTCTGTCGGAATTCTCAAGCTCAGGTGTTAGGTCTCCCCTTAAAGCCATTACATTTTCGATTCCGTTTTCCTTAAGCTCGTTTATTCTCTTGTGCACCGTTTCCTTGCTGGATGAAACGCAGGTGAGATGCGCAAGCATCGGAACATTGTAGTTGTCGTTTATATTCTTTGCTATATCGAGGGTGTATTGGCTTGTTCCTCCGCCGGCTCCGTATGTGACACTCATAAATGACGGATTGAGCTTCGCTATTTTCTCGGTAGCCGTCTTTACGCTGTCAAAAGAGCTCTCCTTTTTCGGAGGAAAAACCTCGTATGAAAGTGACATTTTTCTCTCTTTTAAAATCTCAGATATCTTCATTTATACACCCCGTGTTTCGTTTCTTTTCCTAAAAATTTAAATAAAGAAGGCTCTACTGTCAAGCATTTGAAAGGCTTTTAAACATAATAAAATCTTATAGTTTGCGATATTGTTAGCACTCCGC
>JAILLZ010000042.1 GCA_024692885.1 Lachnospiraceae bacterium
CCTTTTCTAAAAAATGCGATAAAAAAAGAGGTCATAAACTCGTTATGACCTCCACGATTGTGTACATCTCACTGCGTTTTAACTGTTGTAGACTATCACATTTTTTCTTTTCATGTAAGTACTTTTTTAAGTACATAAAAACTTTATGAATACAAATCCTTTTTTTATAGTAGAAATGATTTATTTACTTGAGAATAAACAACACTCCAAGTGTTCCCGGTCCGCAATGCGATGAAATAACACTTCCTGCACGTGTCTCAAGAATTTCATCGAAGATTCCAAGACTACTAAGGTATTCTCTCACAGAATCCACCACTTCTTTATCACATCCTGAGTGAGTTATAAATACACGCTCTGTTCTGGCATTCTTCAAATCTGCTTCCATATCTTTGACATACTCTAGGATATATCGTTTGCTTGATCCTCTGTATTTCCTTTCCGGATGCATAGCACCATCTGCTACAGCAATGCGCGGATGAAGTTTAAGTGCAGTACCGACAAGGGCGGCCATACCAGAGCAGCGACCTCCTCTGTGGAGGTATACCAAGGTATCGATTACAAAGCTTGCTCTAACCTTATCCTTGGTCTTTTCTATTTCTTCAACAATCTCTTTTGCCGATTTCCCGGCCTTTGCGAGTTCAGCAGCATAGATTACCAAAAGACCTATTCCTGTTGAAAGATTTGCTGAATCAATGACATGAACCCTGTCTTCCATTTCGAGATCCTCGGCCGCAAGTCTTACGTTATTGTAGTTTGTTGACATTGTGGACGAAATTGTAAATATGATGTACTCATCCGAACCTGCCGGATCAAGAAATCCGGAGATATCCTCAATGCTTGATGCCGCCGTCTTTGGAGTTTCTCCGTGTTCGTCCGACCATTTGTAGAGTTCTTCGGGCGAAATATTGACACCATCACGGTATTCTTCATCTCCAAGCCGCACATAAAGCGGAATGATACCTATGTTGTATCTTTGAACTAATTCAGGTGACAAATCGCACGTACTGTCTGAAAGTATTTTTATCATCGTATTCCTTCCCCCGTCACTATATATTATTCCTAATTATCGCACTTTGTAAAAATGCATTCAATCCGTGATCTTCAAATTTTGCATTAGCACGTTAAATCCCGTCAATTTCTTTTAGAATAGGTCAAGCATGCTGTCCAGGTAAATCTCTTCTCTGATGTTCAGCCGATATTCCGGCTTTGTTATGTAATAAAGCAACATCTCAAGTACAACGGCACTTCCCAGGCTTCGGCCTTCTATCTTAAACTGTGAGAATCCCATAGGCATATATTTGTGTTTTATGTCTTCTATCCCTATGAATCCCGGATTTTTCATCGCATCGGAGAAGCGATATCCCCTGTTCGCGGTAGGTGATACGCAAACATGGTCCTCGCACTCTTCTCCCAGGCTTTTCCTGCTGACATTCTCATAGCAGGCTTTCCTGTCGTAGCACTCAAACCAACAGCACTCGTTGCAAAGGAACTCTACCTTTCCCTTTAATTCATCAGGCAAAGAATCTAATTCTTTGAAATCCCTGTTTAAACGAAAATCCGGAACCACATATTTGAATTCTTGTCGCTTCAGCTCTTTTTCAAAATCTCTGAAATCCGTCAAAACCTTGGTTGTTGAGGAGACAAAATAAAACCCCGGATACTCTTTTCTGATATAGTCCATCAACAAATCCGAATGAACTTTAACTCCATTTTGTACAAGACCGTCCGTATGCCTTGTACCACCGTTTTGCAGTACACCTTCTGTACGTAATGTTTTTCTACTATTCTGTGTACTTGTGTTCATAAACGCAACACACAATTTGTTGCAATCTCTATCATCCAGGTGTTTTTCATTCAACAGCGAATTGCTGAAAGTAAGTCTCGCTGAAATGCCATACTCCCTCATAAGAGAAACAACGTCGCGGGCTTTTGCCTCACCAAAACCGACTCTTCCGCCGCCCCAAAGGCAATCGCCCGGTGCACCGTAAATTGAGCCGATTTCACACCAATCATAGAAATACTCCCGGTGCTCCCTGTAAAGCG
>JAILLZ010000032.1 GCA_024692885.1 Lachnospiraceae bacterium
AAGCGGAAAAATCAAATCCTGCATGTAGTTATCAACGAATCAATAATAAAGCGATACATGTAAAAGTAGAATAACCGAATCATGCATGTAATAATCAGCAAATCAAGAAAAGGAAGTACATGTAGAAATGAAAAAAAATTAATATACGTGAAAGAACTCAAAAAAAGCACTATGACAAAGAAGGAGAAAATTGGGGAATGGAAAACTATAAGGAGATGTTGGAAAAACAATTAATAGAATTGGATGAGCTGATGGCTCAGGTAGAAACATCGTTGGCCAAAAAGAAAGGCGTTCAGGATTATAATGTACATGTGGGCAAAAAGAATAACTGTGCGCAGTATTATTTGTGGGACAAAGAGAACAACAAAAGAATCTATGTCAGAAAAATAGATTTACCTGATCTAAGAAAAGTGGTGCAGAAAAAATATGAGAACTCAGTTCTAAAAACACTTGAGCAACAAAGAAAAAGTTTGTCTCTTTTCATTAAGCATTACGATGTGGAAAAGATAAAGTATGAATATATCAAATTGCCCGAAGCAAAACGACTAATGATAGAGCCGGTTATAGAATCGGATGAGGAGTATGTTGAGAAATGGTTGGATGATAAGTATGAAGGAATGGAAATAAAAAATGGAACCGAATTCTATTCCGATGGTGGGGTCAGAGTACGATCCAAATCAGAACTCATAATAGCAAATCTGCTGGAAAAATACGGGGTACCATACAAATACGAGAAACCAATTTATTTGGAAGGATATGGTATGGTGAGTCCGGATTTTAAATGCCTAAAAGTAAAAGAACGCAAAGAACTGACATGGGAACATTTTGGTATGATGGATAAAGAAGAGTACGCCAATAGGAATATTGCAAAAATAAACGCGTATATTCAGAATGGATACTACGAGGGAGTAAATATGCTGATGACATTTGAAACCTCAAAAGTTCCTATCAGTTCAAAATTAGTAAAGAATATGATAGAGCAGTACCTTATCTGATAAAAGGACCTCTCTAACGGATGTTGAAAGATAGTCTATTTAAGAAGCAGAGAGTCATTATATCTACAGATATAATGGCTCTTATTGTGACTTACTTCGTGATGTGTTATGCTATTATGTGTGCAATCAAATAATAGCACACCCAAAGACTACATAAGCAAATAAACGAAAAAACATTATAATAACAAAGGAGACTAGATTTATGTCCCAACCTTTGGTTAGCATTTGTATCCCTGCGTACAACAATGCAGGCTACATAAAAGAGACCATAGATTCAATACTGAATCAGACATATAAAAACATCGAGCTTGTCATCGTAAATGACAACTCAACAGATGACACAGCAGCTGTCATCGAATCCATAAAAGACGACAGAATAAAGCTTTATCACAACAAAAAGAACCTTGGAATGAGCGGAAACTGGAACAGATGCCTTTCGCTTTGTACCGGAGAATACATAAAGCTTGTTTGCGCAGATGATATGCTTGTTCCGGAGTGCATAGAAAAGGAAGTAAAAGCATTCTTGGAAAATCCCGATGTCATGCTTGTCGAGTCGGACACATTGAGAGTCGACATGAACGGAAGCCCTAAGGGGACCTACAAGAGATATTCCGAGAGCGGAAGAGTAGACGGAAAAGAAATCAGCCGAAAAGGATTGTTCATAGCGGACATGTTCGGTGCACCTCTTGCCAATCTCTTCAAGAAAAGCGATTACGAGAGACTCGGCGGATTCGACACGGACTTTGTGTATATCCTCGATTATGAATTCTTCATGCGATTTGCCTGCGAGGGAGATATTTACATAATCCATGAGAATTTGAATCACTTCAGAATAAGAAACGATTCAAACACAGGCCAGGTAATCGCCGGAGACAAGACAAAAGCCTACGTTGCAGAGCACAGAATGCTGGTCGAAAAATACCAGAAGAGACTGAGAATAACCGATTCAGAAGTTGAGCTTTCAGTGCTGATAAGAAAACTCAGAAACGTGGCAGCTTGGTTCTACCTGAAGCTGTTCATTCACGCAGGCTGATGCACAGAAGCATATGGGCTTTTAAGACATGGAAAAAAACATGCGTCTAGGCAGATTCACGTCAATAAGTTGATATGCATATAAAAACAATAAATACACTCATAACTTTCGGTTATTATGCAAATTTGCAATATATACAATAAGGTGTTATAATGCCTAAGTTTTGAACACCATTATATAGAAGAAAGTAATTCAATATTTATTTATCATTATTAAATGAAAAAGGAGAACACTATGAGAACTTATTTGGTAACAGGTGGAGCAGGATTCATCGGATCAAACTACATTCATTACATGTTCAGAAAATACGATAACGAGATCCGTATCATCAACGTTGATGCTCTCACATATGCCGGTAATCTTGAGAACTTAAAGGATATTGAAAGCAGAGAGAACTACACCTTTGTTCGTGCAGACATCACAGACAAAGATGCTATAGAGAAAATATTCGCTGAGAATGATATCGACAGAGTTGTTCATTTCGCAGCAGAGAGCCACGTTGACAGAAGTATCAAAAACCCGGAGGTTTTCGTAAAGACAAACGTGCTCGGAACAGCAGTAATGCTCAACTGTGCAAAGGCTGCATGGGAGCTTCCTGACGGATCATTCAAAGAGGGAAAGAAATTCCTTCACGTTTCAACAGATGAGGTTTACGGTTCACTTCCTGATGACGGAACAAGCTATTTCTACGAGACAACACCTTATCAGCCACACAGCCCATATTCAGCAAGCAAGGCAAGCTCAGACTTCCTTGTAAAAGCTTACATAGACACATACAAATTCCCGGCAAACATCACGAACTGTTCAAACAACTACGGTCCGTTCCAGTTCCCGGAGAAGCTCATTCCACTTATCATCAACAATGCACTTCAGGGAAAGAAACTTCCTGTATACGGTGACGGAATGAACATCAGAGACTGGCTCTATGTTGATGACCACGCAAAGGGAATCGATATGGTTCAGGAAAAAGGAAAACTCGGTGAGACATACAACATCGGTGGACACAACGAGAAGAGAAACATCGAGATTATCCACATCATCCTTGATACATTAAAAGAGATGCTTCCTGAGGGAGATCCAAGAAGAGCAAACGTTTCAGAGGACCTCATCACATACGTTGAGGACAGAAAGGGACATGACAGAAGATATGCCATCGCTCCTGATAAGATTAAAGCTGAAATCGGCTGGGAGCCTGAGACAATGTTCGCTGAGGGAATCAAGAAGACAATCGCTTGGTTCTTCGAGAACGAAGAGTGGATGAAGAACGTTACATCCGGAGATTATCAGAAATACTACGACGATATGTACAGCAATCGTTAATCCGTAAAAAATACACAGCCATCATGTGAGCAATAAAAATGTATAGTTATCACGTGTGGCAAAAAATACCGCCGTTATTGTGGCGCAATAATCTTAGAGAGGTTATAAAATGAAGGGAATCATATTGGCCGGTGGATCCGGAACAAGACTTTACCCGTTAACAAAGGCAGTCAGCAAACAGATTATGCCTGTATATGATAAGCCAATGATTTATTATCCGCTTTCAACACTTATGCTTGCGGGAATCAGAGAAGTACTTATCATTTCAACTCCTAGAGATCTTCCTGTATTTAAGGAGCTTTTCGGAAGCGGAGAGCAGCTTGGAATGCATTTCGAATATGCAGTTCAGGAAGAGCCAAGAGGACTCGCAGATGCATTTATCATCGGAGATAAGTTCATCGGAAACGATGCAGTAGCTCTTGTACTCGGAGATAACATTTTCTACGGTCAGAGTTTCTCAAAGGTGCTCAAGAGCGCAGCAGAGAGAACAGAAAACGAAGGTGGAGCAACCATTTTCGGATACTATGTAAGAGACCCTAGAGAGTACGGTGTAGTAGAGTTCGATGAGAACGGAAAGGCACTCTCAATCGAGGAGAAACCGGCTCATCCAAAGAGCAACTATGCAGTACCTGGACTTTATTTCTATGACAACTCAGTAGTTGAGATTGCAAAGAATGTTAAGCCTTCAGCAAGAGGCGAGATCGAGATAACATCAGTAAACAATGCTTATCTCGAGAAAGGAACACTTTCAGTAGAGACACTCGGACGTGGATTCGCATGGCTTGATACAGGAAACCACGACATGCTCCTTGCAGCTGCTGACTTCGTATCAGCATTCCAGAAGAGACAGGGACTTTACATTTCATGTATCGAGGAAATCGCATACAAGAGAGGTTTCATCGACAAGGCACAGCTTGAAAAACTTGCACAGCCACTTCTCAAGACAGAGTACGGACAGTACCTCATGGAGATCGTGCAGGGACTCTAATCTGCGATGGAAAATGCGACACGTTTTGTGACGTACATTAATGAAGAAACGCAACACATTTTGCAATGCGTATAAACGTAGAGGATAAACACATGGGAAAGATTAACGTTATAAATGACTGCAACGGCATCGAAGGCCTCAAGGTTATCGAACCACAGGTGTTTGGTGATGCCCGCGGTTATTTCATGGAAACATATAACTACAATGATTTTAAGGCAGCAGG
>JAILLZ010000182.1 GCA_024692885.1 Lachnospiraceae bacterium
CAATTATAGCAACAGGTGGTAAGCAGTACAAAGTATCCGAAGGCGATATCATTACCATTGAGAAGCTTGGTGTTGAGGCCGGAAACGAAGTAACATTCGATAACGTTCTTGCAGTAAGCGATGGAGAGCTCAAGGTTGGAAACCCTACTGTTTCAGGAGCTACAGTTACAGCTTCAGTTGTAAAAGAGGGAAGAGCTAAAAAGGTTATCGTTTACAAGTACAAGAGAAAGACCGGTTACCACAAAAAGAACGGTCACAGACAGTCTTACACTCAGGTTAAGATTGAAAAGATTAACGCATAATCTTGAACGTTAATTGTTATGACAAAAGTAACGATTTATGCGAAAAAAGACGGTTCCTACACAGGATTTGATGTTGAGGGACATAGCGGATACGGTGTTAAAGGTGAAGATGTCGTTTGTGCAGGTATTTCATCACTTGTAATTAATGCGACAAATTCAATTTTAAAGCTTACCGATACTAAACTTGAGACATATTCTGATGAGGAAACCGGTACAATTCAGGTCAGGGTTCTCGAAAACTACGGCGAATCAGCCGAGTTGTTGATTGAATCGATGATTTTAGGATTACAAGGAATCTCCGACAATTACGGAGAAGAATTTATCACTCTTAACTTTAAGGAGGTGTAAAGTAATGTTGACAATGAATCTTCAGTTTTTTGCTCATAAAAAGGGAGTTGGTTCTACAAAGAACGGACGTGACTCAGAGTCAAAGAGATTAGGAGCAAAAAGAGCAGACGGTCAGTTCGTAAAGGCTGGAAACATCTTATACAGACAGCGTGGAACAAAGATCCATCCGGGTGTTAACGTAGGCATCGGTGGAGATGATACATTATACGCAACAGTTGACGGAATTCTCAGATTCGAAAGAAAAGGAAGAGATAAGAAGCAGGCTAGCGTATATCCTGTAGCTGAATAAGTACTTTTATGTGGACCCGACGCGAATAACGCCGGGTCTTCTTTTTTTATCGTAGATACAAAAACTTGTGTTTGGTTGGAATGTTGATTATGACATTATGTTTATATTGATCAGGGAGAAAAGAAATGTTTGCTGACAGAGCAAAGATTATTATCAAATCCGGAAAAGGCGGAAACGGTCATGTTAGTTTCAGAAGAGAAAAATATGTACCAAACGGCGGACCGGATGGTGGCGACGGAGGAAACGGCGGAGACATCATATTCCAGGTTGATGACGGAGTAAATACTCTTGCCGATTACAGATATAAAAGAAAATTCCAGGCCGGAAACGGTGAGGAAGGCGGAAAGAGAAACTGCCATGGAAAAAACGGTGATGACCTTATACTTAAAGTTCCTGAAGGAACTGTAATAAAGGATGCCGAGAGCGGAAAGGTTATTGCCGACATGTCCGGAGATAACAAAAGACAGGTTATCTTAAAGGGCGGTCGCGGTGGATTGGGAAACCAGCATTTTGCTACATCAAAGATGCAGGCTCCAAAATATGCCAAGCCGGGACAGGAAGCAATCGAAATTGAAGTATTACTTGAACTCAAGGTTATAGCGGATGTTGGTCTTGTCGGCTTTCCTAATGTAGGTAAGTCAACCTTCCTTTCAAGAGTAAGTAACGCAAATCCAAAGATAGCAAACTATCATTTTACGACACTCAGTCCAAATTTAGGTGTTGTTGATCTTGATGGTGCAAAGGGATTTGTTATAGCTGATATTCCTGGACTTATCGAAGGTGCATCGGAAGGAGTCGGCCTCGGCCATGAGTTTTTGAGACACGTTGAGAGAACAAAAGTTATGATTCATATAGTGGACGCCGCTTCAACAGAGGGACGCGACCCTATAGAAGACATTAAACTTATATCCGAGGAATTGAGGAAGTATAATCCTACATTGCTTGAAAAACCTCAGGTAATTGCAGCGAATAAGATTGATGCCATATTTAATGAAAACGATGACATTATAGATAGACTCAAAAATGAATTTGAGCCTCAGGGAATAAAGGTTTTCCCTATCTCTGCTGTAAGCGGAGACGGAGTGAAAGAACTCCTTTACCATGTTCGCGCAATGCTTGATGAACTTCCTGATGAAGTTACGGTTTACGAACAGGAATATGATCCTGCTCTTCACTTCTTTGAGGAGGAAGCTTATACGGTTGAAAAGGCCGATGACGGTGCTTTCGTTGTCGAAGGTCCAAAGATTGATAAGATGTTGGGTTACACCAATATTGAATCAGAGAAGGGATTCCTTTTCTTCCAGAAATTCCTTAAAGAGCAGGGCATTTTAAAAGAACTCGAAGATATGGGAATAGTTGACGGCGATACAGTTCGTATGTACGGACACGAGTTTGACTATTACAAATAACATAAATATTTATTGTAATTGTGCAATGATAAGGAGATAATTATGCTTGACAGCAAAAAGAGATCTTATCTTTCCAAGCTTGCAAATGATATGGACCCTATTTTTCAGGTGGGTAAATCATCTTTGACAACTGAACTTATCTCAGCTATAGAGCAGGCAATTGACAAAAGAGAACTTATAAAAATCTCTGTTTTGAAAAACTGTCTGGACGATCCAAGAGAGATTGGTGAGACAATTGCTGAAAGAACACGTTCTGAAGTGGTTCGTGTAATTGGAAAGAAGATAATACTTTACAAACAAAACAAAAAGAATCCAAAGATTACGTGGTAGTCAAATGAAAAAAGTCGGTATTTTGGGTGGAACTTTTGATCCGATTCATCTCGGACATATTAATCTTGCAGAAGCTGCGCTGGAGCAATTTGATTTAGATTCGGTTGCTTTTATGCCTACAGGTGTGTCTCCGCACAAAGGAAAGATACATACTACAACTTTACAGCAAAGGCTTGATATGGTGACCCTTGCAATCAATTCAAATGATAACTTTTATATTTCAAGGGAAGAGATAGACTCTGACGATGAGATATGTTATACGTACAAGACTTTGCAAAGGTTGAGAGAAAAAGAGGCAGATACCGAATTCTATTTTATTCTTGGCGGAGATTCCCTTCGGGATTTTCATGGCTGGAGACATCCTGAGCTTATAAGTCAATATGCTGTCATACTTGCCGCAGTCAGGGACGATATGGAAAATCAATTGTTCTACGATACAATAGATGCCCTGAATAAGCGCTTTAATGCCGATATACGTCCTTTGATTACCAGAAAGACAGATGTTTCTTCCCACGAGATAAGAGATTTGGTAAAACGTGGCGAGAGCATTGAAGGTTATGTACCGGATGAGGTATGTGATTATATTTCGCAGAATGAATTATATAAGTAGTCCGTTATGAAATCACATTTTGAATTACATACATTTATTTATCAGTAAAACCTGGAATATGAGGATATATGGACAGAAAAGATATTGATAAGAAATTGAAAGAAGAATTGGGACAAAAGAGATATCTTCATACTGTTGGTGTAATGTATACAGCGGCTTCATTGGCCATGAGATATCGTTATGATATCGATAAAGCAATGCTTGCGGGACTTCTTCACGATTGTGCCAAAAAGGTTGACGATGCCGAGAAGATTAGAATATGTAAAAAGAACAATATTGAAATCTCCGAAGCTGAGATGCAGACACCTTCGTTGCTTCATGCAAAGGTTGGAGCTTATTTGGCTTTAAAAAAATATGAAGTGTCCGACGAGGAAATCCTTCACGCAATAGAGGTTCATACAACCGGGGAGCCGGGGATGAATCTTTTGGATAAGATTATTTTTATTGCCGACTATATTGAGCCCGGAAGAAATATGGCTCCGAGACTCGATGAAGTGAGAGAGATGGCTTTTGTGGATCTTGATAAAGCGTTATATATGATACTTCATGATACGCTGGAGTATCTCAAGGATAAAAATGCTGTTTTAGATCCTAAAACAAAAATTACATTTGATTATTACAGGAGGGACTATGACAACTAAAGAGCAGGCTAAATTAATATGTGAGGCATTGGATGAAAAAAAGGCCCTCGATATTACGGTTATCGATATTTCCGAACTTGCAGTATTTTCTGATTATTTTATTATCGCAAGTGCAGACAACATCAATCAGCTTGGTGCGATGCAGGATGCTTGTGACGAGGCAATGTACAAAAACGGAATTCATGCAAGACAGATAGAAGGAAATTCGAAATCAACATGGATTCTTATGGATTACTATGATATTATTGTTCATCTCTTTTCAAAGGATGATCGTCTTTTCTATGATCTTGAAAGAATATGGAGAGACGGAAAGCAGATGAGGTTTCATGAGTTCAGGAGTCAGCAATAATAAAAAAACTAAACCCGGCATAAACAGGTGGTTTCAATTTAAAATGACCTTACCTGATATGCCGGGTTTTTATTTGTTTTGATTTATATAAATCTGAAAACACCAAAAACCTTTCCCAAAATCTGGCAATCCGGAACAATGATTGGATCCATATTATCATTTTCAGGCTGCAGTCTGATGTGGTCGTTCTCTTTATAAAAAGTCTTAACGGTAGCAGAGTCTTCAACCAAAGCAACAACAATGTC
>JAILLZ010000193.1 GCA_024692885.1 Lachnospiraceae bacterium
TAAAGTATCTTCGGGTGCTGCATGATAAATACAGCAATAATATTATTATAGTATACGAACCAAATATGGATGCGGTAAAAAACCAGTTTTCAGAATGTGATTTTCAGTCAATGAAGAATGTTATGTTTGTATATGGTGAAAACTCGGAGAGGGATTTACTGTATCTTATTCAAAATTGCATAAACTATATTAACGTTAGGTTTGTTAAAGAAGCATGCGTACCTAATTATGTCAATATGTATACGGATGATTATTCGACATACAAGAATACAATATCATTTGGATTAAGAAATATATATTTAAACAGAAATACAGCTATTGTGGATGAAGATATTAGAGGCAGAGGTGTTTTATACAATTGTGGGATACTAAAGGAGATTACTTCTTATAGTCGATTAATTAATGTCTTTTTGGAAGAGAATTTGAAGGATTATCCAGCTGTGGTAGTGGCAGCAGGGCCTTCATTAGATAAAAACGTGAAAGAACTGAAGGGATACGAGGGAAAGGCATTTATCATATGCTGCGATGGGGCTATAAAGACTCTTATAAAAAATGGTATTACACCAGATATGACTATTTGCTTGGATCCTGAAAAAAATCCATTACTTTTTGATAATGAAATTATAGAAAAACTTCCAATATGCATTACACCTGAGGTTAACTATAAAGTAAACCGAATTGTCAGTGGTAGAAAGTTCATGATTGGCACAGGAAATAATGGCTTAATTGATGAGGTGTTTAAAGGATATGATATGGAGTTATATTATGCACCAACCGGCGGAAGTGTTGCTACAACGGCGTTTAGTGCTGTAGTTGCATTGGGTTTTGGAACGGTTATTTTAGTTGGGCAGGACTTGGCATACACAGATAAAAAAACACATACAGAGTCATATGACAAGGATTATGATCCTGACAAGCTTATGCAGAAGGAAGATAATGAGTATGTGGAGGATGTCTTTGGAAATCCGGTTCTTACATCTCTTCAGCTTATTGTATATAAGTCTTGGTTTGAAAAACAGATAAAGATGTATCCGAATCTTACCGTGATAGACGCCACAGAGGGCGGTGCCAAGATTGAGGGTAGCAGAATTATGTCACTAAAAGAAGCACTCGAAAAGGCAAAAGACAATGAACCGATTGACTTTAAAAAGATGATTGAAGATACTCCGTATTCGTTCAACAAAGAAACCGGGGAGAAGATAGAAAAGTATGTTACTGATGCAATTCAAAGTGTACCCAAACTGAAAGATGAGATAAAAAGGGAACTGTTGGTGTATGATGATTTGGATAGATGCATTAAGAATAGCTTTTTCGATTCAAAAAGAATAAAAAAACTACTTACAAGAGTAAACAATTATCTTACAAAACTAAAGAACAATCCTGCGAGTAGTATTATTGATAAATTTGAGATAGGCGCAGATTATGACATAATGAACGAACTTGCAACAGAGGAATTATCAGGCAAAGATGAAATGAAGGGCGAAGTCGAGCTTATTTCGAAAACCGGAAGAAAAACATTGGAGAGGTATCTCGCAGCTGCTGACAAGATGATGGAACAATGGCACATAGTCTGGGATGAATGATTTGGAGAAAAGCATGGGAGTATATGTAATTGCTGAAGCTGGGGTAAACCATAACGGAGATATTGAGATTGCGAAGCAAATGATTCTCGCTGCAAAAAATGCAGGTGCGAATGCAGTCAAGTTTCAGACCTTTAAAGCACATGAAAGTACCGGAACATTCGCTGAAAAAGCAAAATACCAAAAAAATAATGATGCAACCGAAGAATCTCAGATAGATATGATAAGAAAACTGGAATTACCATTTGAAGATTTTGCGGTACTCAAAAAACTTTGTGAGCAAAACAACATAGATTTCATATCCACGCCTGATGGGGAAGAGAGCCTGAAATGTCTTGTGGATTTGGGAGTAAAGCTTATAAAAATAGGTTCAACCGAGGTTACGAATCATGTGTTTTTACGGAAGATAGCAAGTACAGGAAAACCTATTATTCTTTCCACCGGAATGAGTACTTTGGGGGAAGTGGAGAAAGCATTAAATGTCATATATGAGACAGGAAATAAAGATGTGACTATTATGCATTGCACCACCGATTACCCTACCGATATCGAAAACGTCAATTTGAGAGCCATGAAAACAATGGCTGATGCCTTTAAAGTTCCTGTAGGCTTTTCCGATCATACCTTAAGTTCGGAGGCTGCAATCGCGGCGGTAACATTGGGGGCGATGGTTATAGAAAAACATTTTACTTTGAGCAGATTTATGAAAGGACCTGATCATGCCGCATCGATGGAACCGGGAGAACTGAAGGAATATATCACTTCTATTAGAAACACCGAAAGACTTTTGGGTGATGGGATAAAACGCCCAACTCCAAATGAGGTTGAAATCATGAAGCAGACCAGAAGAAGCATTCTGGCTGCAAGGGACTTGAAAGCCGGTACAGTACTCAGTGAGGATATGCTTGTGTTCAAGAGACCTGGAGACGGCGTGTATCCGGAGTATGCAGATTTGTTTATTGGAAGAACCGTAAAGCGTGATCTTAAACAGGATGAAAAAATCCTATGGGGAGATGTGTAATGATAAAAATATGCATTGCTACAATGACAAGATCTGAATATGGAATACTCAAGTGGCTTATAAAGGACCTTATAGCGTCAAATGAATACGATATTACTCTTTTAGTAGGAGGAGCACATTTCTCAGAGGAACAGGGATATACAGTCGACGAAATAAAGGCAGACGGAATACCGTTTTTCCCTATGGAGAATACTTTAGTAGACACCACGGATGATGCATCAATTGTCAGAGGTATGGGAAATATCTCTATAGCATTTTCAACGGCATTAAGTAAATTGGCGCCAGATTACCTTATTGTGGAAGGTGACAGATATGAGCTTATTCCAATAGTAAGCGGTGCGCTTATGATGAAGATTCCTGTTATACATATTTCAGGAGGAGACGTAACAGAAGGTGCTATAGATAATGAAATAAGAAATGCCATAACCATGATGTCCACGTATCATTTTGTCGGAAATCAGGATTCCAAAGAAAATGTTATAAGAATGCAGGGGAGCGACAAAAATGTATGGAATGTTGGTGAGCCAGGACTTGATTCGTTTTTCAGGGAAAGGCTGTTCAGCAGAGAAGAGTTGGCTGAAAATCTTGGGCTAGATATTAATAAAAAATGGGTCCTTTTCACGTATCATCCGGAGAGTAAGATGGGGCTTGAGGATAATCTGAAAACCGTGAGAGATTGCCTTGATATACTGATGGATACCGAGGGTATACAGTGCGTTGCGACATATGCTAACATGGATATGGGTGGCAGAGAGATAAATGATATTTTGGAGGAATACAAAGATGATAAGAAAATAATTGTCATTCCTTCACTGGGACATACCAGATATTTGTCCATGATGAAACAGGCAGGTTTGGTTCTTGGCAATTCTAGTAGTGGAATTGTTGAGGCGCCAATTCTTCGTGTGCCGGTAGTAAATGTGGGAGAAAGACAGAAGGGAAGGCACCTGTGCGGAAATGTTGTTCATTGCGATAATTCAAAAGCATCCATAAAACAGGCTGTAGAGCAGGCACTGGATGCAAAGCTGTTGGTCTTTGATGCGGATTATTGGGGGGATGGACATGCCGCAAAACGCATACAGAATGTTTTATCTAGCATAGTTGAAAAGTAGAGGGATGAGTGTTGGCTAAGAAGGTAGAAGAAATCTTTATATGCAAAAGAGAGGATCGTGTAGCAACAGCGCTTCGCAAATTGGATGAAAATTCCAGAGGGATTGTGTTTGTCGTAGATGACAAGGAAAAACTGATAGGAGCCATGACAGACGGAGATATCAGAAGATGGCTTATTAAAACTGGGAATCTCGAGGCTACTGTCGGCGAAATAATGAACCCGAATCCGTTATTTCTTCTAAAGAAGGACTCTGAAAAAGCAGAGAGATTCATGAAAAAGAATCGCATTAATGCTGTGCCTCTTTTAGGAAGCCATGGGACGATTAAAGATATTCGTTTTCTTTTGGATGACGAG
>JAILLZ010000236.1 GCA_024692885.1 Lachnospiraceae bacterium
AAGCCACATCGTCATAGAGGTACTCTCCCTCTCCCCTTGACGGAATTGCCTTATAAACAGGGGCCAAAGCGATATAAACGCGTCCCTCTCTGATAAGAACCGGCATAAATCTGTAGAACAGAGTCAAAAGAAGTGTTGAGATATGGGCACCGTCAACGTCGGCATCGGCCATGATAATGATCTTGTCATATCTGAGCTTTGTTATGTCAAAATCGTTTCCATAGCCCTCGGAAAAACCGCACCCAAAGGCATTTATCATAGTCTTTATCTCAGCATTTGCAAGCACCTTGTCCATACTTGCCTTCTCGACGTTAAGTATCTTTCCTCTGATTGGAAGGATAGCCTGATAATTTCTGTTTCTGGCAGTCTTTGCACTTCCTCCGGCTGAATCTCCCTCGACGATGAAGATTTCGCATTTTGAAGCATCCTTGCTCTCGCAGTTTGCAAGTTTTCCGTTTGATTCAAAAGAAAACTTAGGTTTTGTGAGAAGATTGCTCTTTGCCTTTTCCTCGGTCTTTCTAATCTTTGCAGCCTTCTCTGCGCATCCGATTACTGACTTCAAAACCTCGAGATGCTTGTCAAAATAAAGAATAATCTCGTCTCCGATAACCTTCTTTGTGACACGCTCAGCATCAGGGTTATCAAGTTTTGTCTTTGTCTGTCCTTCAAATCTTGGATCCGGATGCTTTACGGAAACAACCGCAGTCATTCCGTTTCTGACGTCAGCTCCGGTAAAATTGGAATCCTTTTCCTTTAAAATTCCAAGCTCTCTGGCGTAATTGTTGATGACAGTGGTAAAAATCGTCTTGAAACCTGTAATATGGGTTCCACCCTCCTGGTTAAAGATGTTGTTACAAAAACCAATGACGTTTTCGTGGAACTCATTTGTATACTGAAGTGCTAGCTCGACCTCTATTCCGTCCTGCTCGCCCTTTATGTATATAGGTTCATGAACTACTTCTTCATCCTTGTTCATGTAGTTGATGTATCCGATGAGACCCTCGGACTCGTGATATGTTATCTCCTCAGGCACCTCAAGAGTTAAATCTCTGTAGATAAGAGTAAGCTTTGGATTGAGGTAAGCTGTCTCATGAAGTCTGTTTTTAATATCCTCTTTTTTAAAGTTGATACGGTCAAAGATTTCTACGTCCGGAAGGAAGTTGATCTTTGTTCCGGTTGCTTTTGTCTTTCTTAAAACAGGGAGAAGTCCGTTCTCAAGTTTCTCGACAGGTCTTCCCTTCTCGTATCTGTCATGATGCACAAATCCGTCTCTGCTGATTTCCACATCCATGTATGTTGAAAGAGCGTTTACTACTGATGAACCAACTCCGTGAAGACCTCCACTGGTCTTGTAGGCATTGTTATCGAATTTTCCACCGGCGTGAAGTGTTGAAAATACGACTCTGGCTGCAGAAACTCCCTTTGCATGCATTCCGACAGGGATTCCTCTTCCGTTATCCTCTATTGTTGCTGAGCCGTCTGCCTCGAGTGTGACTTTTATGGTGTCACACGCACCTGCAAGATGCTCATCCACAGAGTTGTCGACTATCTCATATATAAGATGGTTAAGACCTTTTTGTCCCACGCTACCGATGTACATTCCCGGTCTTTTTCTAACCGCATCAAGTCCTTCAAGTACGGCAATACTTGACGCATCATAGCTACTGGTTTTAGCCATTATTTATACCTCACTACCTATTTTGTATCTTTTTTGGAGAATTCTTTTATCTTTACTGACAAAGGAACTTTCTCCTGATCTGCCATGTGTGACAGTACCATGTATGCAATCTGGAAAGTCATGGCATCTTCAAATTTTCTAATATCGAGCCCCATGATTTTCTCAAGACGCTCAAGTCTGTAAACAAGAGTATTTCTATGCACATACAGCTGTCTTGCAGTCTCTGAGATATTAAGATTGTTCTCAAAAAACTTCTGTATTGTACTTAAGTTTTCTTCCTCGAAAATATCCGGAATTTCCTCTCCAAATACCTCATGGATGAACATCTCACAGAGGCTTGAAGGAAGCTGGTAAATAAGTCTTCCGATTCCGAGTCTCGCATATGAGATGGTCTCTTTTTCAACATAGAAAATACGTCCTACTTCAAGAGCCATCTTTGCCTCGTGATATGATTTCTGAAGATCCGAAAAGGCGTCTACAGAAGTACCGTATCCAATTCGTACGTTGGTGAGTTCCTCTGTATGAATGGCATCCTTTATGACTTCCGCGGTCTCCTTGAAGTACTCTTCTTTTTCTACTGCATCCGCGTTTTCGTCGATGTCCTTTATCTCATGAACAAAAACTATATTGTTTCTCTCTATTTCAGCGCAGATGTCGTTGCTGTCCTTAAAGAGGTTCTCCAAAAGCTCCTTTATCTCAGCTCTGTCTTTCTCCTCAATTTCAATGACATATACTATACGCTTTGTCTCTTCTATACCAAGCTTTCCGGCTTTGTTATAAACATCAACAAGGAGCATGTTTCCCAAAAGGAGGTTCTGCATGAAAGCAGACTTGTCCGCATTGGCATCTGCTGCTTCAGTCAGATTTCTCATCTGGCAAACGGCGAGTTTTCCAACCATGTATGCTTCTTCGGAAGCACTGTTCACCACCAGTATATGCTCAACCTTTTCCTCAACTATGACCTTGAAATAGCATTTTCCGCCCACGGACTGGTTTTCCGCCATTGACTCGGAAAAAGTCTTTAACACATCATCTATATCTTCGTCGTTGTCGAAGGTTGAAGCCTCAAGTTTTCCGTCCGGTGTGTAAAGAGCCATCTCAAGTCTCGAAATGTCCTTTATCTCCTTTAGTGAATCTTTAATCTTCTGATTAGAAAGCATTTTCTCACCCTTTCAATTATTTTAATAATCAAAAAAACACGGAGCCACCGGCTCCGTGCATTAAGCCCATTAAATTTTAATGGATTAGTTTGTTATTGTCAATTCGGTTTCCTTGTCGAATACGTGAATCTTCGAAGGATCGATAGCGATCTTAACATCATCGCCGTATCTTGCAGTTGTTGTAGATTCAACCTTTGCTGTGAACTGAACACCTGCTACTGTGAAGTAAAGGAGAACTTCTGATCCGAGAAGCTCGTATCCTGTTACTGTAGAAGCAACTGTGCTGTCTGCAAACTTCTCAAGTGCTTCAGCTGAATCGCTCATAGCCTCAGGTCTTACACCGAGAACTACTGTCTTTCCATCGTATCCGCCGTCTTTAAGCTTCTTAGACTTCTCTGCAGGAAGCTCAACTGTGTTTCCGTCGAATGTAAGTGTAGCAACGTCTCCATTGATCTTGCACTGTGCATCTACAAAGTTCATCTGAGGTGATCCGATGAAACCTGCAACGAAGAGGTTCTGTGGCTCATTGTAGAGCTTCTGTGGTGAATCAACCTGCATGATAACACCATCTTTGAGAACTACGATACGTGTTCCAAGTGTCATAGCCTCTGTCTGGTCATGTGTTACATATATGATAGTTGCGCCGAGTCTCTGATGAAGTGAAGAAATCTCAGATCTCATCTGAACACGGAGCTTTGCATCAAGGTTTGAAAGTGGCTCGTCCATAAGGAATACCTTAGGATTTCTTACGATTGCACGACCCATGGCAACTCTCTGTCTCTGTCCACCTGAAAGAGCCTTTGGCTTACGATCGAGAAGTTTGTCAAGATCAAGGATTCTTGCTGCTTCTTCAACCTTCTGCTTAATCTCATCCTTTGGTACATTTCTGAGCTTAAGTCCGAAAGCCATGTTGTCAAATACTGTCATATGAGGATAAAGAGCATAGTTCTGGAAAACCATTGCGATATCTCTGTCCTTTGGCTCAACGTCATTTACAAGCTTTCCGTCGATTGTGAGCTCACCTGAAGAAATCTCCTCAAGACCAGCGATCATACGAAGTGTTGTAGACTTTCCACATCCTGAAGGTCCAACGAAGATGATAAATTCCTTATCTTCTACTTCGAGGTTGAAATCTTTTACAGCCTCAAAACCGTTTGGATAAACTTTGCAAATGTTCTTTAATGATAAACTTGCCATTTTTTATTTCTCCCTAAAATAAATTTTCTTAAATTGAATTTGAAACCCGCAAATTCAATAAGGATTTTTGACTACTCGGTTATTCTAGCAAAGGGGGTTAAAAATATCTATTCATGTTCTGTTTAAAGTTTTTGGCAAAAAAATGTCAGAATGACGAAATCTGCGTCTATTTTTTACAAATAAAAGCAGTTTTCGTCATTCTGACGAGTTTAGTAATCTTTAGATGTGCATAATCACAATAGCGAGTATCCAAAGCCGTTTACCATGGCTTCAATCTTCATGCCACGCTTGCAATACGGGCACTCTGATACCGGATATGCTGCATACCCGATGATGTCATTTTCATCAAAGATATGATTTATCGGATATCCGCTTACCTGATTTACGGTACTGAAGATTGAGCAAACCGCCTCAACCTCGCCGCCGTAATATCTTATGGCTTCAAGTGCATTAAAAATGGAGTTTCCTGTTGTGGTGGTAGCCATTAAAAGGATGACATGTTTTCCATTTATGGCTCCCTTGTTATTGTCTCTGAAGATAATCTGGTTTCTGTTTGCCTCAGGTGCAATAACATAGATGGTATCGTGCGTATTCATTGTCTGATAGTCGGATTTTACAAACTCCTCAGCAAGAAAAGCACCTATCATTTCGGTTCCGTCCAAACATACAATGGTATCTACATAGATTCCGGTAATAATCTTAGAAGCCAGAACCTTTGCAGCTTCCTTCGCCTCACTGAGACGTGTCTTGAGGCTTGTTATATCAATGTAATAATTGATATGTGAGTAGGTGGTTGCAAAATGTCCGGATGCAGCATGGATTGCAACCTTGTTGCTCTCTTTAGAAAAATACTTTACCATCCGCTCTTCCATAGAAATACCCTCCTGTATTTAGTTCTTGCCTGTACTTCCGAAGCCCCCGCGATCCTTTCCTGTCAAATGCTCCACGACATCAAACTGAATCGTAGGCTGGTTCTCAAATATTCTGAACTGACAGATTCTGTCATTCTTTTCAAGAACGACATCTCTTGTAGCGTACACCGGCATTCTCCACATATCATTATCTCCGCAGTAGCTGCCGTCTACGATACCGCAACTGTTTGCCTGAAGTATACCGTAATTCTTGAAAGTCGAGCTTCTCGGAACTATGTGTGCTTCGTAACCCTTTGGAAGTTCCATTGCCACTCCAAGTGGAATAAGCTTGAAATCTCCTTTTTTAAGTTCTGTTCTCTCCGATACGCGAAGGTCAATCCAATCTGACTTTCCGTCTATGTACTCGAGTCTTTCTATCTCATCATCAAAATATTTGATTTTTATTATTTCACTCATTATTATACTCCTAAATCGTCGAGATATCACCCTAATTTACCATCCCGGGCACTCAATCTCGCTCTTTTTTTCTCTCATCATTAGTTCCCTAACCGCATCTTTCGCACTCTTGTTCTCAAAAAGCACAAGATTTACCTGCTCGATGATCGGCATTGAAACTTCATATTTCTTTGCAAGACCCATGGCTGCCTTGGCGGAATAAACTCCTTCAACCACCATTTTCACCTCGTCCATGGCTTCTTTCATACTGTATCCCTGCCCCATGAGCATTCCGGCTTTTCTGTTTCTCGAATGCTTGCTTTCGCAGGTAACTATAAGGTCTCCCACTCCTGTGAGTCCGCTTAAAGTCTCGTAATTTGCTCCCATTTTCAATGCGAGTCTTCCGATTTCCGTTATTCCTCTGGTGATAAGGGCCGCTTTTGAATTATCTCCGTAGCCCAGTCCGTCAGCCATTCCGGCCGCCAGAGCTATAACGTTTTTCAATGCTCCGCCAAGCTCCA
>JAILLZ010000241.1 GCA_024692885.1 Lachnospiraceae bacterium
GATGTTATCCTTTTCAGATTTAACGTATAGTTTTTGGAGGAAAAAATGGCTGAGTTGAAGGTGCAGCAGTTTATAGTGGGGCAGGTAATGACCAACTGTTATTTTGCCATAAATGAAGATACAAAAGAGACAATTATCATCGATCCGGGGGATGCGGGACAGGCACTTTGCAATAAATTGAAAGAGGAAAACCTCGTTCCCGTAGCGGTTCTTTTGACTCACGGTCATTTTGATCATGCAAAGGACGCAAATCTTGTGGCAAAGAAGCTTGGAATAAAAGTTTATGCTCACGAGGCAGAGAAGGAAACCATGGCTGATCCGATGATAAACTTAAGCGGAGTCATGGGGAGAGAAGCTTCTGCATATGATGCGGATATCTGGGTGCGAGACAAGGATAAACTCTCTCTCGCAGGCTTCGATATCGAAGTCCTTTTCACACCGGGACATACCGTTGGCGGATGTTGCTATTATTTTGTAAATGAAAAAGCTGTTTTTGTAGGGGATACGCTCTTCAACGATTCCATTGGAAGAACGGATTTCGTTGGAGGTTCTGAGGCTCAGCTTCTTCGTAGCATAAACAGCAAGCTCATGTCGTTGGATGATTCCGTGAATGTATTTCCGGGACACAATGAGACCACGACTATCGGGGCGGAGAGAATGTACAATCCGTTTTTGACCATGCGTATCTGATAATAATACGGAGTTATATGATTTCAATAGTTTTAAACAAGCCGGAGTTTGAATATGATGTTCATTCCCTGGTAAAGGCTTTTTTTCCGGAAACGGAGGTGCACATTTTTGCGCCGCTTTCCGACGAAAAAACCGGAACCGGAGCGAGAAGCATAGAAAGACTTGGCGAGAACGAGTACACAACCGAAATAGATGTGGATTACGATTTTGAGAAAGGCAGCGCCAAAGTGTCCGTAAAAGAGGGCACGGGCGTATGCCTTTTTAACGAAATTGAGATTCCTTTTTCCGACAGGATAAAAGCGAAAAATGCCCTGAAGGAAGGCATATACAGATTGCTTTCCGATTACACTAAAAAGGAGCTTCCATGGGGAACTCTGACGGGGATTCGCCCTACGAAGTTTGCCCTGGATTTTCTTTATGAGGGAAAAGATGAGAAGTATATAAAGGACTATCTCAAAAATACATTTTTGACTTCGGAAGAGAAGACCAACCTTGCATTCAGGGTAGCGACAAACGAAAAAAGACTCTTGGATGAGGTTGATTTTGAAAAAGGATACAGTCTGTATGTGGGCATTCCGTTTTGCCCGAGTACATGTTTGTATTGCTCTTTCACATCCTATGCAATTGGATTCTACAAGGACAGGATTGATGCGTATCTTTCGGCGGTAGAAAAAGAGCTTGCTTTTACAGCGGAAGCCTGCAAGGACAAAGTCTTAAACACTGTCTATTTTGGCGGTGGTACACCAACAACGTTGGGTGCAAAAGAGCTTGAAAGACTCATCGGTTTTATAAAAGAAAAATTCGACCTTTCGCATTTGAGGGAATTTACTGTTGAAGCAGGACGACCGGATTCCATCACAAGGGAAAAGCTGGAGTGCCTGAAAGAAATGGGCATAACACGTATTTCCATAAATCCTCAGACGATGTGCCAGGAAACATTGGATATAATAGGCAGAAAACATACTGTTTTTCAGACTCTTGAAGCTTATGAAATGGCAAGAGAGGTTGGTTTTGACAATATCAATATGGATTTGATTTTAGGCCTTCCAAACGAGGATGAAGAAACGGTTCAAAAGACACTTGATTGGATGAGGCGTGTAAATCCGGACAACCTGACAGTGCATTCTTTGGCAGTGAAAAGAGCTGCAAGGCTCAACATTTTCAAGGAAGATTACAAGGAACTCAGCATAGAGAACACTTCAAATATCATGGAAATGACGCAAAGATGTGCTGCTGACCTTGAAATGGAACCATATTATCTTTACCGACAGAAAAACATGGCCGGCAATTTTGAGAATGTTGGATATGCAAAACATGGAAAGGCTTGCATTTACAATGTCTTGATAATGGAAGAGAAACAGACTATAATGGCTTGTGGCGCCGGCGCTTCCACAAAATTCGTGGTCGACGGTGAACCGTCAAGGATTATCGCTCCTAAGGATATAGAAACCTATATCAACGGGATTGATGGGCTAATAGATAAAAAACGTGAAAAAATGGAGGACCTTAAATGGCTTTAGTAAAAAAACCAGTAACCGGTATGAAGGATATAATGCCTGATGAAATGCTTATCAGAGATTATGTAACCTCTGTAATCAAGGACACATACAGAAGCTTTGGCTTCACACCGATGGAGACACCTTGTATGGAGAGCATTGCAAACCTTTCAAGTAAGCAGGGTGGAGAAAATGAAAAACTTATTTTTAAGGTTCTTAAAAGAGGAGAAAAACTGAAACTCGAGGAGGCCCAGACAGAGGCAGATCTCGTTGATTTCGGAATGAGATACGATCTCACCCTTCCTCTTTCCAGATACTATGCCAACCATGCAAACGATCTTCCAAATCCATTCATGGCACTTCAGATAGGAAGCGTATGGAGAGCTGACAGACCTCAGAGAGGAAGATATCGTCAGTTTACACAGTGTGATATAGATATATTGGGCGAGCCAAGTAACCTTGCGGAGATTGAGCTCATCCTTGCCACAACTACAACTCTCGGAAAACTTGGATTCAAAGGATTCGAGATAAGAATAAATGAGAGAAAGATATTAAAGGCTATGGCTGCATACAGCGGTTTCCCTGAAGATGCTTACGACGGAATCTTTATCACACTTGACAAGATGGATAAGATTGGTATTGAAGGCGTTTCGGAAGAACTTAAGGAGTCAGGTCTTGACAGCGCTTCAGTTGACAAATATCTCGGCCTTTTTGAGATAGTTGAAAAGAACGGTTCGGATGTCAAAGGACTTGCTGCTCTTTGCGACACATTGGGAGACAGCCTTGAAGAAGGTGTAAAAAATAACCTCGAGGAAATCATAGCAACTGTTGAAAGCAGTAAGAACGCAGATTTCAAGATGGTATTTGATCCTACTCTTGTACGAGGAATGGGTTATTACACAGGAACTATTTTTGAGATTGCCATTCCCGAATTCGGAGGAAGCTGCGGTGGCGGCGGACGTTACGATAAGATGATTGGAAATTTCACAGGAAATGATGTTCCTGCATGCGGTTTCTCAATAGGATTCGAAAGAATCATCCTCCTTCTTATGGAGAGCGGATTCAAGATTCCTACGCAGCCTAAAAAGGTTGCTTACCTCATTGAGAAAAAATATCCGGCAGATAAGCTTGCAGAGGTTATTGCAAAGGCCAATGCTGCAAGAGAAAACGGGGAATCGGTTCTCATTGTTCGCATGATGAAAAACAAAAAGTTCCAGAAAGAAAAGCTTAATGCTGAAGGATATGACGAAATTGTAGAATTTTTCAATAATTAAAATTTCGTGGATATATACAAATCACTCTATAAAAAATTTGGACAGAACTTCCAATTTACAAGGCACGACTATAAGACGTATTATAGTCGTGTCTTATTTATTTTCTTTTTTTCAAAGGACGCTATCGTCCTGTTTTTTTCAATTTTAAAAATTGGGGAGACAACTGAATATGAAGGTTGCTTTTGTTAGCGGAAAGCATGCTTCCATGGCCAACGGTACTAAAAGAGCGCTTGAGAACTCTAATGTTTCATCACATGCTGATTTCAAATGGATGCGCAATGGTGAGGAAAAGAACGCGGATATGATTCTTTTTTATACCGAAAAACCGGAAACCGACATTTGGGAGTTTGAAAACGAAAAACCTTATGGAAACGTGCCACGTTTTTATTTGATGGGGAATCTTGATGAAAATTCATCGGATTTTGGCAAAAGATATCTTGTTGAGAACCGTTTGAGCAAGGTGCAGACCGAGGAGATGGATATTGGCAAAGTCATGAGAAACGCCTTTTACAGTGGAAATTGCAAGAAGTTTTTTGATGCTGCCAGGGAAGGGAATGTATATGCAAACAGGTGGTTTGTCGACGAGGTAGGAAGAATTATTTTATCTATTCAAAAATATGGGGAGGTATATTATGGACGAGATTTTTAAACAGTATGGAAGTGCAATTATTACAGTATTATCGGTTACAGCAATTATAGCAATCATGGTTTTGGTTATTGGTCATGATACAAACAGTCAAGTGTATAAAGCGTTCTCTGACCTAATCACCAACTTCTTCACAAAGGCTGAAAGTGCCACTGTTGTTGGAAGCGGATTGTCAAAAATCAGGTTTATAGTCTAGGTGGAAACCCATGGTGGATTTACATAATACAGATATTCTGGACGAGGGATTCTTCGGACCGTTATGGCCTTATATCAAGGATCCTTCAATAACGGATATTGATTACAACGGAAAAGTGGTGTGGATTGCTTCGGTAAATAAACCAAGGTATTGTGTTTCGCCGGACAGGATGCGATTTGGCGAAAGCTTCGTGGAGCAGTTTTCCGGAAGGATTGCAAATTCGGTAAGCAAGCCTTTTAACAGGATGAATCCGGTATTGGAGGCAGAAACAGAGACCCTCCGCATAACAATTGTGCATGAGAGTGTTGCTAAGAGCGGAAGGGCGGTTTGCATAAGAAAGAGTCCTCCGGTGCTGCGTTTTTCAAGGGATGAGGCCATAGAGGCCGGGTATTGTCCGGTCTGGGCATTGGACTTCCTTATCGACTGCATAAAACAAAAGCGAAATTTTGTCATATGCGGAGAACCCGGCAGCGGAAAGACGGAGTTTGCAAAGTTTTTGTCTCAGTTTATATCAAAGACAGAAAGAGTTATTACTATCGAAGATACGAGGGAGTGGCACTATGGGATGATAAATCCCGGTGCAGACTTTGTTGAACTTACGGTCGGGAATATATTCACTTATTCGGACGCGCTTAAAGCCTGTATGAGATTGAATCCCTCCTGGATTATGTTGTCTGAAGCGAGGTCGACAGAGGCAAAATACCTTATTGAAGACTGGTCTTCAGGAGTAAAAGGAATAACCACCATACACACCGATGATGTGAGAAAAATACCGGACAGAATTCTAAACATGATTGGCAACGCCACAGATGTGAGCAGGCTTGTAAACAGCGTCTATGAGTATGTGGATGTTGGAGTACTTTTAAAGAAAGTTGTAAATAAAGACGGTGTGCAGATAAGAAGGATAGAACAGATAGGAACCTTCGAAAGAAAAGAAAACATAAATAAGACAACTATTCTGTACACCGCAGGAGAGGGGGACTGTGTATGAAGTATAGACGGGTGAATGTAAAGAACATATCGAAGAGTACTATCATTGCAGTCCTTTGCTTGGTGGCAGTTACTGGTTTGTTCACCCGGCTTTTAAAGATAAGAGCGGCAGGGGTTATCGGCTGTGTGATGTTTTTGGCAGCTTTGCTACCTTTTATACTGAAATATTTGGATAAAGCAAAATGTGAGAAGAGGAGATTTGGAGATACATGTCTATATATAGAACAGCTTTTATATGCTTTTCAAAACAGGGAGAAGCTAATAGATGCCCTTGAGGAAACATGGAGCGTTCTTCCGGATAAATCCAGGATTAAGGAGCTTATTTCCGATGCAACAGATCATATTTTATACGATTACAGAGATGAGGCCGTGATAGAAAACGGTTTGAAGTTGATAGAAAAGGAATACGATTCGGCCAGAGTCAGATCTGCGCATCGCTTTATAACAAGTATGGAACAGTTGGGAGGAAATCCTGCATCCGGAGTGGCTATTCTACAGAAAGACAGAGCTGTGTGGCAAAAGCAAACAGCAGCTTTTCAGGAAAAATGCAAGTCGTGGCTTAGAAATACAGTTATTGCCATGCTTGTAACTCTGGTAATGTGTTCTTTCACCCCTGCAGTTATAAGCTTAAATATACCAGACATGAGCATTTGGAACAGTCCGGTGTATCAGGTTTCATCAGCAGTTATAATCATTGCATTTATCGCTTTGTATACCGTTCTTTTGAAAAAGACTTCAGTTAGCTGGATAGGAGACAAGAAGTCCCTGGGCTATGAGGAGGCATTGCGACTGCATAAGAGAGTGACAGGTGAAAAGCATGATCTCGGGAGAAAGGTCGCGTTAAGAAGGCTTAAAAAGGAAATAATAAAGAGTTTTTCCGACTGGTTTATAGCAGTTTCCATAGAATTACAGTCGAACAATGTCAGGGTAGCTATTCAAAATTCGTATGATAAAGCTCCTGACACCATAAAACCTGCTTTGGCCGATCTTATAGATGACCTTTCTATAGCACCCGAGGAGGCTTGGCCGTATAAGAAGTTTTTGAACGAATATGAGATACCGGAAGTAAGCGCTGCCATGGGAATGCTGTTTGCTATTTCAAACGGAAACGGTCACGACTCAAACGTGCAACTTGAAGAAATATTGAACCGGAATACGGAAATCACGGCTACGTCAGAGGAGTTGTACAACGAGGACCGACTTGGCGGCCTTTATGGTCTGTTTCTTTTACCCGCACTAATAGGTGCCGGAAAGATGCTTACGGATATGACTTTGATTTTGTTTTATTTTCTTGGAATGTCATTCTGATTTGCGAAAGCACAGTATAAATAATGGGGGAAATATGGAACTTGTTGTAAAGACTTTTATGGGATTGTTTTTTCTGCTTTTTCTTATGCTTGTGGGAGTTGAACTTATAGGTGCTCTCGCTAACACGGAAAAGGCAAGAGACTTTAAAAACATGGCCGTTACAGAGATAGAGAACAGCGATTATGATCCTGTTGTTATAAATGAGCTTATAGCATCTGCGGAGGATGAAGATTTTGGACTTACGGTTTCATTGAAAAACAGTGACGGGGAAAGCTTTGTTATCACAGACCGGACAAATGCGACGATTGACATGACAAGAGATGTAGCCTTTGCTTCGCTGAAACTGGAGTATGATTACAGCATTCCTCTTTTCAATGCCAGCAGCCCACATGTGCTTTATTCTCTGATGCGTTAGCGTCGGTATGATTCTGTACAAACTTTCCATGACAATGGTGAAGACTGAAAAACGTTAATGATTATATGCTGGTTGAAGCAAGTGATGACGACGATGAAGATTGGAGGAGTGCTATGAGAAATCTCATGAGTGAGTATGGAGAAGGAATACTGTATTTGATCATAGGCGCATCATTTGTGGGATTGATGGCTTATGTATTGGACTATTTGACGTCTTTGTGATTAAGGCATTTATAGATATGGAGGAGCCAGATTTTGGATAGTGTGTTTTATGAATATGGGGAGCAGCTGATGGCGGTAACA
Organism: Lachnospiraceae bacterium; assembly: GCA_024692885.1. Taxonomy (GTDB): domain Bacteria; phylum Bacillota; class Clostridia; order Lachnospirales; family Lachnospiraceae; genus JAILHT01. Next base: position 7,318 of record JAILLZ010000241.1, read on the forward strand.
GGGGCATTGCTGTTCTTTGGTTTTATAGGTTTGATGTGTAAAAACGAAGGGCTGTTTTGTCAGTTGTTTTCAAACATGGCAAATATGCTGTAATTTAGTCGTTTTGGAGGGAGAAGGATTTGAAGGAGGTATTGTCTGAATATGGCAAAGCTATCTGTGCAGTGGTAGTGGCGGTAAGTCTGCTTTCAATCATTAGCCTGAACCATGGCGGAGAAATGTATGAACTTGTGTCATCGTTGTTGCCTCTTCACATGGATTACGAGGATGAAAGTATAACGGAGTCTGATGAGCGTCAGCTATTGAAAAAAGAGTTCACGGATTCAATAGAGATAAACAAAATGACCTGCAAAACAGGGGATGTCATCAGTTTTGCAAATGTTGTGACTGTACCGGAAATCTATGCTGCCGAGGTTTGCATACTGAGCGTAAAAACGCCGTCAGGAAGTTTTCTGGATAGTGGAGCATTCACAGATTATGTATTGAGCGAATACGGAAAATACGAAATAGAGCTTGCTGCAACAAGCACATCAAAGGCTGTGAAAAGTGGTATTAAGACTGTATACCTTCCGGTTTCTCCCGGGTTTATGGAGGGATTATGAAACACGTGATATATGGTGGATGTCTGCTGATACTGTCGGCTCTCTTTTTGGTAATGATAACGACTGTAGCGAAATCATTTATAAGAGGACGTGAGGTGAGTGATGCTTTGTCTAATGCGTTGTATGCCACTGCCATGAAAATGGATGCAAAAGCAAACGATGAGCCGGCATCAAAGGAGGAATGGATAGCCACATTTTTGAACAGTATCGCAAGTGAGACGGATGACAATTCAAATTTGTATATTGAAATAAACGCGGTTGATGAAAAGAAGGGGTTAATGACGGTCACTGCCAGAGAAGAATACACATATTCCAATGGTAAAACCGGAGTTAAAGAAGCAAGACGTACGGTAATAATAGACAGAAATCGGGATGAATTAATGACAACATACAAACTAAGCTTTGTGGCAAAGATTCCCAAGGCGGAAGGCTGGAAGAATCAAACGATGGTTGAGTATTCACTGTGCGAGGGCACGGAATTTATGCTCTTTGATTTCCCTGAGATAGAAGGATACATCCTGGAAAGAGTCTGCTATGAAAATGGGGATGACGTGATTGTGGAAAGCGGTAGCGCATCTGGAAACGATGCCATGGGAGCATATGTTATAGATTCATCGTGTGAAAGGAAAAAGATTGATGGGGATATTGTGATATATGGTATATACAAAACTAAATAAGAAGTTGTTTGCGCTTTCGCTTTTCATGGTTTCATTTGTGGGTGCTATTTACCTAAAACCGGTATGTGCACCGGCTGAAGAGACAGCAAAAATGAAGGTTGATAGTACGGATATGTCTGTTGAAAATACTCCGGAAGGCGAGGACATAAGCATGGTTCTTGTTGAAGGATCACTCCCGGATAATTATATAGAGGAATTTGAAAGGGATAATGATTCAGGCCATGAATTAGATATAAGTGTTTCCGAAGAATTGGAGGAAATCACCATCATCGAGTTTGAGGATGATGAAATCCGAGAGGAATTAATTGAAGCTTTTGAAAACGATGGTATTGCCTATGAGTTAAATGAGTATTATGAGCTGGCGGAGAATGAAGATATTGACTTTGGAGCTATGGATTCTTGTGAAATAGAAACGGAGAACGATGATATTGAGATTATAGATGGAGAATGGAATACATCAGAAATATATGAAGACAACTCAAGTATATCGTTTCGTGATATTCCGCTTTCTGCAGAAGATATCATTGTTGCAGTAATAGATTCGGGATATACAGGGAACAACAATCGCATTCTGGATGGAATTGACTTCACAGACACCGGAGATGCAAATGACTTGAACGGACATGGAAGTGCGATAGCAAAGCTCATTTTGGAGAATACCAACGATTGCGTAAAGATTCTTCCGTTAAAAGTGACGGACGCAGAAGGCAGGGCTTCGCTCTTAAATATATGCCGAGCCATAGATTATTGCTGTGAAGTGGGTGTAGATGTGATAAACATCAGTATGTGTGCATACAAACCCCTGAACAGTGCACTTCTTAATGCTAAAATAGCTAAAGCAAAAGAAATGGGAATCGCAGTTATAGTGGCTGCAGGAAATGCCTCATCGGATGTTAAAGAATACTCACCGGGAAATTGCCCGGAGGCATTTTGTGTAGGTGCATGCAATGAAGACATGACATTGTGTGATTACTCAAATTTCGGAGAGGACATAGATTTTCTGGCATGCGGAACATTTGAGACCATTACCGGAACTTCAGTCTCTGCAGCAGTGGTCACTGCATTATATGCGGAAGTCATGCTCACAAAGGGAGGGCTTAGTGTAGACGAAATAAAAGCATTCCTGAGTGATGCAACTGCCGGAACAAAGGTCATTTCAGTGGATGGGATAGACAGCCTTTTTGAGTCTGAAGTATGTGAGTCGGCAGCACTTTTTTGTGTGGATTTCAGAAGTGTGGATATTGAGACATTTAACAATGTCATATTGTCGACTCCGGAGGCTACTGTAAGACGCTACCTTTTGAATTTATCCGAAGATGACAGAAATGAGTTGGCTTCCATGAATACTGTTTTGTCCAACGAAGAGTACGGATATACAGTCGCGGAAAACATCACAGAGGATGAGAATACCTGTGTTGTGAAACATTACGATTCTTACATTCAGTACCTTCTGGAAAATGAGTTTGAGACAAGCTGGTACTGTTCTTCTTCCACGAAGACCGGATACTTTTATGTGGAATATCGTGATGCGACAAACAACAGTAAAAAAAGGCAAAAAATATCCGTGAAGCTTACGAATCTGCCTACAAGTGACGGAAATAAAAAAGGAAGCATAAAGGTTACCGACTCAAACGCACCGAAAAGCGGGGCAGTGGGATACACACTTAACAGTGTGGAGATTACAAAGGCCGAGGAGACTAACTACATATACATTGGAATAAAATTCAAACTTAATATCGGAAGTGCCACTCACTATTCGCTGACGGGAGGAAAGGATTCATCAACCATCAACGAGAGTCAGGGAGGCGGAGGTCTTATAAGTATTAACAATAAATCTTCCATAAGTTGCACGGGTAGTAAAAACGAGTTTAATCCTGTGGTGTTTCAGATTAGTTTTTATAACACCGGAATCAGTGTGACCGGTGGTTCGGGAGATACGGGAAAGCATGGAGTTATGTATGTGAAGGGTGCGCAAAACTCGTACTCCTGGAAGTACTCCACTGCGAATTCAGTGAGCAACGGAAAGCGCGAGTATCTTTGTAAAGGCTGTAACAGTGCGGGAAAAACCGAGTATTTGAATTATATTCTGTTAAAAAAGCAAAAGACGGGAGGCACATACACGGAAGACCTTTCCGATACGAGCCATTGCAAAAAACTGAATATGGACGGAAGCAGTTTTAGTGAGAAAAAGGACATCAACTATTATTCGGCCGGAGCCACAGTTCCGGCGTACACGGCAAGCTATGAGAATTCCGTATATATGTCTGCCACATTGCCTGCCTCTACGGCAGTAAGCCGAGTAACGAAACACGAACTTTTGGTGCCAAGAAAACAGTACACGGTGATTTTTCAAGGGAACGGGGCTACGGCCGGAAGTATGGCGAGTCAAAGTTTTTACTTTAATCAGACGAAGTCGCTCAGCTTGAATCAGTTTTCAAAAACATATTCTGTAAATCTTTATGCCAACGGAGGCACTTTTTCAGATTCCCAGGCAGTCAGAAAACTCACAGCTGTCTATCAGTTTGCCAATTGGTGCCTTTCACCAATAGGAAACAGTATTTGTTATGGAAATGGAGCATCTGTCAGCAATCTTCCCGTAGCGGGAACTAGCGTTGATATAGGCACAAGAAATAACGGAGAAGTAGTAAATCTGTATGCCTTATGGAGTGGGGGGAGTGTGACACTTCCAACAGATGTCACAAGGCTTGGATACAAGTTTGTCGCATGGGGAAACTCCGCCTCAGCCACGAGTGGAATCACGGGTAGCTATACTGCAACAAGGACCGTAAATCTTTATGCGATATGGAAGCCTCAGGTTGTAAAAATTACATTAGATACATGCAGCGAAAAGTCAGATGCTCTAAATCAGGGGACTTCGGCAGTATATCAGCATGTGGCAAATGGATATTATTTGGATCAGGCGCTTATGAAGAAGCTGACAAACAATATCATAGATATACCTGAAAGACAGTCCGTTTCAACCATTACATACGATTATGCTATGGAAAAATCCGAGTACGGTGTGGTTATCTCGGGTACCAAAAAGGAAAAGAAAATAAACAGAAACTATATGTTTCAAGGTTATTACACCGGAAAAGGTGGAACGGGACATATGGTCTGCGACAGCACCGGGAAAATGGTTACCAATATCAACAATGCGGGCGATTACAGGTATTTTTTGGAAAACGCAAAAGTGTATGCTGACTGGGAAAAGAAGAGCATTCTGATTTTTGAGGACAATCTTACCAGTCAAGATTTGATCACTTCTGAAATGATAGAAATGCCGGAAATGATTTCATGCTCAGAGGGGAACAGTATTACGGTGGATTACAGTGAGCCTGTTATAAAGGATGAAGCATATAGAAAACTGTACAGATTCAAAGGCTGGAGCACGGATATATACGGTTCAGATATGGTTCTTGACGGTAAAGACAAAACCCAATACGTATTTGACGGTTCATCCGATGTGGTATTGTATGCGAATTGGGAATATCCGATAAGTATTTACTTCAAAGGAAACGGAGCGACTAAAGGCGAAGATAAAATTAAGGAAGATGTCCCTGTATTTGGAAATGTCACTTTTCCGAACAATGATATCAAGGAAGAGTCTTTTGAGAAAACTAAAACCGTATCTCAGTGCAATCCAAAGGATGGAACTATGACAGAAAGTGAGACAGTAGATTACGCATTCTGTGGCTTTACACTGAAGAATAACGTAAATACCGGAAACTATGATTGCACATTATATGACAGCGGAGGAACATATTCCGTTGCTGAACTGATAAATGAAGCGGTGAAGTACGGTTTATTGGAAGCGGATGAGAATAGTGCATATGTAATATTGTATGTTTTATGGGATTGCTGCCCGGTCATATATGCAACAGACGGATGGTTATATCT
>JAILLZ010000244.1 GCA_024692885.1 Lachnospiraceae bacterium
TGGAGCTTACCGTCATTGGAGGATGTGACAAAGAAGCGACAGGAACCATAGTTCCTTTCCAACCGGATTCTCAAATATTTGAAGATATCATTTATGACTATAAGACTCTTAAGCAAAGATTAAGACAAACTGCATTTTTAACAAAGAATCTCAGAATTACTTTAAGAGATTTAAGAGATGAAAACGAAATAAAAGAAGATGTTTTCCATTATGAAGGTGGAATTAAAGAGTATGTTAAATATCTCAACAGAGGTAGCGAAGCTCTTTACAATGACATCATTTACTGTGAGGGACAGAAAAACGGAGTATATGTTGAGGTTGCAATGCAGCACAACGATTCATACAACGATTCTTCTTACAGCTTTGTAAACAATATTACAACTCCTGAAGGAGGAACACATCTCACAGGTTTCAGAAATGCGATAACAAAGGTATTCAATCAGTATGCGAGAGACTGCAAACTCTTAAAAGATACAGATCCGGCACTTTCCGGAGATGATATAAGAGAAGGTTTGACAGCAATCATAAGTATAAAGATTGAAGAACCACAGTTTGAGGGACAGACAAAACAAAAGCTTGGAAACTCAGAAGCAAGAGGTGCCGTTGAAAATGTGGTAACTGAGCAGGTTACAATATTCCTTGAGCAGAATCCTTCTGTAGCTAAGACTATATGCGAAAAATCAATCCTTTCGCAGAGAGCAAGAGAAGCAGCTAGAAAGGCAAGAGATTTAACAAGAAGAAAAACTGCTATGGATACTTTCTCACTTCCCGGAAAACTTGCAGATTGTTCAGAGAAGGATCCTTCAAAATGTGAGATATTCATAGTCGAGGGAGATTCCGCCGGTGGTTCTGCAAAAACAGCAAGAACAAGAGCAACTCAGGCCATCCTTCCTTTGAGAGGAAAAATCCTCAATGTTGAAAAGGCCAGAGAAGCAAGAATATATGACAATGCGGAAATCAAAACTATGATAACTGCATTTGGAACAGGAATCAGAGAAGATTTCGATATAACAAAGCTTCGTTATGACAAGATTATCATAATGACTGATGCCGATGTAGACGGTGCGCATATATCTACACTTATGCTCACATTTATGTACAGATTTATGCCTGAACTTATTAAACAGGGACATGTATATCTGGCTCAGCCACCTTTGTACAAGATAGAAAAGAATAAAAAGGTCTGGTACGCATACAGCGACGAGGAACTTAACAAGATTCTCGTTGAAATTGGAAGAGACGGAAATAATAAGATTCAGAGATACAAAGGACTCGGAGAGATGGATGCCGAGCAGCTTTGGGAGACAACAATGGATCCTGCAAAGAGAGTATTGAAAAGAGTAGTTATGGATGAGGAAGATGAATCCGAACTTAATGTTACTTTTACAACTCTTATGGGAGACAAGGTTGAGCCTAGACGTGAATTTATTGAGGAGAACGCTAAATACGTTCAGAACCTTGATATTTAAAACATATGATTTGTTATAAAAATTAGGAGGAAGAAAATTAAATGGATGACACAATATTTGATCAAATTCATGACGTGGATTTGAAAAAAACAATGGAGACATCCTATATAGATTACGCGATGAGCGTTATTGCTAGTCGTGCCCTTCCGGATGTAAGAGACGGATTAAAGCCTGTACAGCGAAGAGTTCTCTTTTCGATGATAGAGCTTAACAACGGTCCTGACAAGCCACACAGAAAATGTGCCCGTATTGTCGGTGATACCATGGGTAAATACCACCCACACGGAGACAGCTCTATTTACGGTGCACTTGTAAACATGGCCCAGGATTGGTCTTTCCGTTACACACTTGTAGACGGACACGGAAACTTCGGATCTGTAGACGGTGACGGAGCAGCTGCCATGCGATATACCGAGGCAAGACTTTCAAAGATTTCTATGGAAATGCTCTCGGATATAAATAAGGATACAGTAGATTTTATACCAAACTTTGATGAGACAGAGAAGAAACCTACAGTACTTCCTTCAAGATTTCCGAATCTTCTTGTAAACGG
>JAILLZ010000250.1 GCA_024692885.1 Lachnospiraceae bacterium
TACTATAAATTACAGAGTTTCTTCTTTATGCCGCTTTTCGGTATGAACGGAGCGACAATTTCGATAGTGGCATATAACTATGGAGCACAGAGAAAAGACAGAATGTTAAAGACCATTCGCCTTGCAGCAACAGCGGCTATCTGCATTATGATTGCAGGACTTCTCGCTTTCCAGTTCATACCGCAGGTGCTTCTTGGAATATTCAATCCATCTGAAGACTTCCTTAAGATTGGTATTATGGCACTTAGAATTATAAGTATTCACTTCCCGGTCGCTGCTGTATGTATCGTTATGGGATCGGTTTTCCAGGCTCTAGGAAACGGAATCTATTCGACAATCATATCGCTTGGACGTCAGCTCATAGTTCTTCTTCCGGCGGCTTATCTTTTGAGCCTCACCGGAAACGTAAACAATGTTTGGTGGGCTTTCCCGATAGCAGAGTGTGCCAGCCTTGTGCTTTCACTCACATTTTTCAGAAAGATATATCGTGAGAGAATAGCTACATTGCCTGATGTAACGGAATAAAATAAAACCTGTGCGGATACGCATTAAAGACGTATCTGCACAGGTTTTCTTTGTTTAAACACTGTAAAGTAATCAAATCCACAGCTTTTCAATAATTCAGGAACCTTATCAAAATCATATGCCACATGTTCCGGCTTATGTCCGTCGGCACCGAGAGTAATTATTTCACCGCCGAGTTCCTTGTATCGTTTTATGATATCCTCTGTGGGATTCGCATGGCCAAGGCCATATTTGAAACCTGCGGTGTTAACCTCGATTCCTTTTCCCATCTGTATCAATGTTCTTAAAATCTCATCTATTATGTCCGCATATTTTCCGTATGAATATCCCTCATTTTTCAAAGGAGAATAGCGAACGATATAATCAAGATGTCCGTATACATCGAAGTTGTCGTAGGCTTTGATGTTTTCTAAGATGGATTCGAAGTATTCTCTTATACCTTCATCATTGCTTCTCGTCTCAAAGTACTCCGGAAAATAAGGATCAAGTCCGTGCACCATGTGGGAGGAACCTATGACAAAATCAAAAGGATAGGATTCCACAAGCTCTCTGTTTTCTTCAGCAACATGAGGCTGGAGCCCAAGTTCCACTCCGATTAAAACAGGAAATTTATCCTTGAACGAGTGGGAGAGCGGAAGCATTTCGGCAAAGTAATCATCCGGATCAAAAACAAACAGATCTTTGTCCGGCTCTATGTAGTCATAGTCGATATGGTCTGTAAAGCAGATCCCATCCAAACCTTTTTCAATTGCGGATTTAATCATATCGGAAGGAAGAGCTTCGCTGTCCCCCGAAAACTTAGTGTGCATATGAGTATCCCAAAGCATATTGCATTCTCCTTAAATTACTTGCTCTATGGCGTAGGCCACTCCATCGTCTATACATGAAAAAGTGATATAGTCAGCGTTCTCAAGTATGATGTCTTCAGAATTTGCCATTGCAACTCCAACACCCGAGTAGGTTATCATGGCAAGGTCGTTTTCGCTGTCACCGATTGCCATGGCATTTGCTTTGTCGATACCAAGAGTTTCGCAGAGAATCTTGATACCGTTTGCTTTATCGATTCCCTTTGCGGTGACTTCCAAATCACCGTATCCACCGGTTACGACAGTGATGTCATCGCGAGATCTTAAAATCTTTTCAACATCATCCCTGGAGATAAAATTGCCATAGTCATCCGAGAGAAAATTGAAAGTGAATTTTTGAAGCTTGAGATTGTTTTCCTTTATATATTTGGAAAGATCACCTACGAAGGACCTTGTCTTAATAAGATAATCCTTTAAACCCTTTGTGAGATGTCCCTGTCTGTCAAGGAAGTTCAAATAAAAATCCAAGTCTCCGGCTGACTTAGCCTTTCCATCGATGTAAGCATCTCTTGTAATCTCAAAATCAGCGATGCTGTCCAGAATGTCAACAGCGGTTTTGCAGTCCAACGGAGATTCCCCGATAAGCTTATCGTCGGTCAGTCTGTAAACGGAAGAACCGTTGGTAGTTATGGCATATTCAATTCCAAGTTCCAAAGCTTCCTTCTTAGGAAGGCCTGCCAAAGGACGTCCACTCGATAAACAAACATGAATTCCCTTTTTAACGGCTTTTTTAATGGCTTCCTTATTCTTCTCCGATATAGTTCCGTTTGGAAGGAACAGGGTACCATCAAGATCTAGCGCAATTAACTTAATATCTTTCCCTTTTAAATTTTCTAGCATAGTTTCACCTTTATAAATATTTTTATCAATAAGAATATAATTATGATTCAAGTATCAAAATTTTCACAAATCTTTTATGATGACAACTTGCCCAAAATCAATTGTCAATTCTCTTATGTAGGATTTTAGATTTTCTTAGCATTTTCCTAATAATGCAGCAAATTTTCATCCGGATGATGAAAATAGGGAGCGCAACGCCATGGATGGCGTATCGCGACTGTTTGCGTATGGTATATTTGCATTTTATAAAATGCTTAGAAAATCTTAAATCTGAAACCGAGAATTGCAATGATTTGGCGCAAGTTGTCATCTTAAATAAAGAAGATGATTATTTTAATGCTCGAATCACATTATTACACACTATGAGAGATAAAAATAGTAAAAAAGGTGAAACTTGCGTGAATTTTTTAACAAAGATGCGCAAACCCCTTGTAATTTTGTTTTTAATTATGTACAATGTTTGCAGATTGGCGTGCTAGCCAGTTACAAAAACGAGTTTTTTTTCAGGAGGAAGAAAAAATGGCAGTAAGAGTAGCAATTAACGGATTCGGAAGAATCGGACGTCTTGCTTTCAGACAGATGTTTGGAGCAGAGGGATACGAAGTAGTAGCAATCAACGATTTAACAAGCCCAAAGATGCTTGCTCATCTTCTTAAGTATGATTCATCACAGGGAAAATATGCTTTAGCTAGCAAGGTTACAGCAAGTGATGATTCAATCACAGTTGATGGAAAAGAAATCAAGATCTACGCATTCCCAGATGCAAACAACTGTCCATGGGGCGAGCTTAAGGTAGACGTAGTTCTTGAGTGTTCAGGATTCTACACATCAAAGGATAAGGCTCAGGCTCATATCAATGCCGGAGCACGTAAGGTTGTTATCTCTGCACCTGCAGGAAATGATCTTCCAACTATCG
>JAILLZ010000016.1 GCA_024692885.1 Lachnospiraceae bacterium
GGTATTTACTCCGGTAGATAACGATGTGCAGATGTTTGTAGAAAACGGAAAACTGTGTTACAAGGTGCGCGATGTTGTGCCTGAACAGGAAACCGAGACAGAGTCTGAATCAGAAACTGAAACAAATTCTGAAATCGAAACCGAGACAGAGACGGAAACAACCACAGAGCAGAATACCGAGCAGGAAACTGAAACGGAGACACCACAGAATACCGAGCAGGAATCTGAGACTGAATCAGAAACAAACACAGAACAGAATTCTGAGACGGAATCTGAAACAGAAACTGAGTCAGAGACAGAAACAGAATCCGAATCTGAGGCAGAACCGGAATATGTTGAGGGCTTGCGAGTATATGAACTTTCCGGAACATATGCATTAAATGCACTCGAAGTTCCGAATACAGAAAAGATAGAAGAAAAAGAGGATCAGTATTATTGGAATAACGGATACTATAGGTTGACCGGGGATGTGAACGTTACAAACTCTTTAACAAAAGCTACTAATAAGCTGGGAAGAGTTTACGCAAATCATAATATTGTTATTGACCTTAATGGACATAAAATGAATGTGGACCCGGTATGGTTCTGGACCACATCTTCCGATTCGTTGAAAATTGTGGACTCCGCTTCAGGCGGAGAGATTAATGGTCCTGTCTATTTCCAGGTGGGAGGAGACTTAGAGCTTACAGGCGGAACAATCAATATGACCGGTAAATCGCTCACATGGGCTTTCAATATGATCGGAGGAGATTTGACTGTTGATGGTGCTGTAATCAACTGTTACCACGACAGCGATACCATAATGATTCAGAACATCGGAAGCGGAACGATTACCATGAAATCGGGAGAATTGAATTATCTCCCGACAAATCCGGTTCCTACCTTCCATGATTATCTGATTCTGTCGTTGTATGGAAAAGTTGTCGTTACCGGTGGAACAATGAGAGCCGAGGCTTCTTCAAAAACTGTTCTTATCAGTGTATTGGATAAGTTTGAGGTTTACATATCCGGCGGAAAATTCATTTCAAAATGCAACGGAAACAAAGCAGATTATATAGCCGATACAAGAGTAATCGAGATGGATTATCTGGCAGATAACGTGAAGGTTCAGATAACAGGAGGAGAGATGGAGACAAACGGTGTTGCCTGTATCTCAGCTCCTAACAATGCAAAATCAGAATTGAGTATTGGCGGAAACGTGACAATGACTTCAAGTGAATATGACCTTTACTACTCCGGAACAGTTGTGCCGGTTGAACTAAAGTGGAGTTTTAATCTTGGACGTAAAATGAAGGTTTACACCAAAAAGACGATTCCTTCGGAGAGCAACAAGGTTATCTTTGCAAAAAAATGGACACAGCTTAGGGGAGCAAAGAATCCGAAGGATGTGTTTAGCGTTTATCTTCCTGACGGAACAACGATGGAACCGTATGTATCGGACGGGGCCGCTGTTTGCGGTGGTGTGAATCAGACTGCTCAAAACGAAACGGTGAATGATACTTCATCAAAATCCGGTTCGACATCTGCAACTGCATCAGCAGGCACCGGTTCAACGTCCGGTACTGCAGCCAAGGCAGATAACACTAGCGGTACTGCGTCATCATCAAAGACTGACACAAACGCAAAATCAAATACAAAGAAATCATCTAAAGCTGAAGATAAAAAGAACGTTAGTGCATCTTCAAGCAAAAACAAGGGCGTAAAGAAAGAACTGGTAAATACAACTTCAGAAGGCACAGCCAAGGTGGTTAGAGTTACCAGCAAAACCAGGGTTGTAACACTTGGTGCTACACTAAAGGTGGACGGTGTTAAGTACAGCCTTACAACTGTTGGAAAGAATTCGTTCAAGAATTGTAAGAACACCGTAACCATCAATCTTCCGAAAACCATTACAACCATAGAAGCGAGAGCCTTTACCGGTGCAAAGAAACTCCGCTCAATCAGGATTGATATCAAAAAGAGCATCGCTGTGAAAAAAGATGCCTTTAAGGGAGTAGACAGTTCAAAGATTACGGTTTATGTAAATAAGAAAATGTCGGATAAAGAGCTGAAGAAGTTCAAGAAAGAACTGAAAGACGCGGGATATAAGGGAAAAGTAAAGAGAAGCAAGTAATATTTTTGTTATTAAAAATGACAATTCCAAAAAAGTGTGATATGATTCGATGGTTAAAGACGATTTGAGATTGCTTTAACCATCGAATTATTACTGTAAAGTGTTATATATGTAAATATACGGAGGATATATTATGTGCGGCATAGTAGGATATATAGGAAAAAACAGAACAGCTGCTCCGGTACTCCTCGAAGGCTTGTCAAAGCTTGAGTACAGAGGATACGATTCAGCAGGTATAGCTGTAAGAGACAATGATGGAGAGCCTGTTGTTGTCAGAGCAAAGGGAAGACTTAAAGATCTTGCCGAGAAGACAAACGACGGAAATGCCATCAAGGGAACATGTGGTATCGGACATACCAGATGGGCTACCCACGGTGAGCCAAATGAGATAAATGCACATCCACATGTAAGTGGAGATGATAAAAATGTTGTGGGTGTACACAACGGTATCATTGAAAACTTCGCAGAGCTCAAGGATAAGCTTGTAAAGAAGGATTATGTTTTCTACAGCCAGACAGACACAGAGGTTGCTATAAAGCTTGTAGATTACTATTACAAAAAATACAAGATGGGACCTATCGATGCCCTTGCAAAAGCCATGGTTCGTATCCGTGGTTCATATGCATTGGCAGTTATGTTCAAGGACTATCCGAACGAGATTTACGTTGCAAGAAAAGACAGCCCTATGATCATAGGAAAAGCCGACGACGGAGACGGAGTTCTCATCGCATCTGACGTTCCTGCAGTATTAAATTACACAAGAAACGTATACTACATCGACAATCTTGAGATGGCCAGACTCACAGCTGACGGTGCCACATTCTTCAACCTTGACGGAGACGAGGTTCAGAAGGAATCCGTTGAGATTAAGTGGGATGCTGAGGCAGCAGAGAAAGCCGGATATGAGCATTTCATGATAAAAGAGATTCACGAGCAGCCAAAGGCTTGTGAGGACACAATGAATGCTTTCATTAAGGAAAAGAAGGGCAAATACTCTATCGATCTTTCTGAGCTTGGACTTTCAGACGAAGAGATTAAAGAGATTTCCCAGATTTATATAGTTGCATGCGGTTCTGCATGGCATGTTGGAATGGCATCACAGTATGTCATCGAGGATTTGGCAAGAATTCCTGTAAGAGTGGAGCTCGCTTCAGAGTTCAGATACAGAAATCCTATTCTTGATAAGAACGGACTTGTTATCGTAATAAGCCAGTCAGGTGAGACAGCAGATTCACTTGAAGCTTTAAGACTTGCAAAGAACCAGGGAATAAAGACACTTGGTATCGTAAACGTAGTCGGAAGTTCCATCGCACGTGAGGCAGACCATGTATTCTACACACTTGCAGGACCTGAGATCGCGGTTGCTACAACAAAGGCATACAGCACACAGCTCATTGCTATGGACCTTATTTCCGTTCAGTTTGGATTTGTAAGAGGAACCATAGACAAGGCTAAGTACGAAGAACTCATCGCAGCGCTTAAGACTATTCCTGAGAAAATAGAAAAGATAATTGAGGATAAAGAGAGAATCCAGTGGTTTGCGGCAAAGCAGGCAAATGCAAAAGATATCTTCTTTATTGGTAGAGGAATCGACTATGCAGTCAGCCTTGAAGGTTCATTGAAGCTCAAAGAGATTTCATACATCCATTCCGAGGCATATGCAGCAGGAGAACTTAAGCACGGAACAATCAGCCTTATTGAGGATGGAATCCTTGTAATCGGAGTTTTGACACAGAACGATCTCTTCGAGAAGACAAAGTCAAACATGGTAGAAACCAAGTCCCGTGGAGCATACCTTATGGCACTCACAACATACGGACATTACGAGATAGAAGACACAGCTGACTTTGTTACATATATTCCAAAGACAGATGAGCATTTTGCAGCATCACTTGCGGTTATTCCGCTTCAGCTTATGGGATATTATGTTTCTGTTGCAAAGGGACTTGACGTAGATAAGCCAAGAAACCTTGCAAAATCAGTAACTGTTGAGTAGAGACATCTATAGCATTAAGCAATATAAAAGCATCATATATTATTAGTATTTAGCAAATTAAGTGTATCAAACTTAATAAAAAGTAAAACAAAGGCACTTGTATTCCAAAATGGAATGCAAGTGCCTTTTTAATGAATGAATAAGGCACATAAATCGCCTTGTATTATTCTATATAAGAATGTAAAATGTCAAATGCTTAATAAAACGCTAAAACATATTTATATCAATGGGAGAGCGGTATTTTGGTATATATATTCAAAAGAATTTTACAACTAATACCAATTCTTTTTGCCATAACCTTTCTGTCATTCGGAATGATGCGCCTTGCAGGTTCGGATGTAGTTGAGCAGAAAACCTTAAACACAGGTGAGGTCTTAAGTGAGGAACAGCTTGAGATGGCGAGAACGGAGTTGGGTCTTGATAAACCATTTTTGGAGCAATACTTTGTTTGGCTTTCTAAAATATTGAAGGGCGATATGGGCGAGAGCTATGTTTCCGGTAAAGATGTGTTTGAGACATTTGTATTAAAACTTCCGGCAACAATATTGCTCACTTTTACATCAATTATAACTACCGTCGTGATTTCAATTCCTTTGGGAATACTAGCAGCAGTTAAAAAGGGAAAAATTTTGGACTCGGTAGTCAGGTTTTTCAGCTTCATCGGAAACAGTATGCCGGGTTTTTTTGTCTCTTTGGTTCTCATGTATGTTTTGGGAATAAAGCTTGATATTTTTCCTATCATATCAAAAGGAACGGGAATAGAGGCAATTGCGATGCCGACTTTGACGCTTGCAATTGCGATGAGTTCGAAATACGTAAGACAGGTTCGCTCGGTGGTTCTCGAGGAACTCAACAAGGACTACGTTATCGGAGCAAAGGCAAGGGGAGTAAAGTACTCCGTTACGCTTGCAAAGAGCGTTTTAAGGTCGTGTCTTGTAACTATTGTTACTTTGCTTGCTATATCGATCGGTTCACTTCTTGGAGGAACCGCGATAGTTGAATCGATTTTCATGTGGGACGGAGTCGGAAAGATGGCGGTCGATGCCATAAATATGAGAGATTACCCTATCATTCAGGCTTACGTTATGTGGATGGCAATAATATATGTGTTTGTCAATCTGGTGACTGATATTACATACAGATTCCTGGATCCAAGAATCAGATTGGGGGAGGAAGGCAGATGACAGGCAGAAAAAGCAAAAAAATCAGGCTGTGCATATACGGTGCACTCGCTGTTTTACTTATATTAATCGCTGTTTTTTCAGACAGACTATGCCCGTACAATCCGTATGAACAGAATCTGGCCATAGCTTACAATCCACCCTCTTTAGAGCACATCATGGGAACGGATGCTTACGGAAGAGATATGTTTTCCAGAATAATAAGCGGAGCCAGAGTCAGCATTATTTCAACGCTGGTACTCGTAGTCATTATTTCTGTTGTGGGTACCCTGGCAGGAACCATATGCGGATATTTCGGAGGACTTTTTGATACCGTCGTAATGCGAATATCGGATGTCTTTTTGGCATTTCCGGGACTCGTATTTGCATTGGCAATAGCAGCAATACTCGGAGGCGGTGTCTCAAATGCAGTCATTGCCCTTGCCTTTGTAAGCTGGCCAAAGTATTCGAGACTGGCCAGAGGAAGAGCTTTAGCCGTTAAGGAAATGACGTATGTAAAAGCGGCAAAGTTATCGGGAGACACACCTTTGCAGGTGATAGTAAGACATATTCTTCCGAATACCATTGGAACAATGCTTGTCACAGCCATGCTTGACATAGGAACCATGATGATGGAACTTGCCGGACTATCGTTTTTGGGACTCGGAGCAAAACCACCGATTGCAGAGTGGGGAAGCATGATGAGCAGTGGACGAAGCATGCTTCAGACATATCCTTGGGTTGTCCTTTCACCGGGACTAGCAATATTTATCTCTGTTGCGGTTTTTAACCTGCTTGGAGATACGTTGAGAGATTATCTTGACCCAAAACAAAATTAAACGAGCTCATACGGCATTGTGCCGTTTAGCTATATATAAAGAAGGAGTAAAACTATGAAAAAGAGAAAACTTTTGTCTTTCGCACTCATTCTTGGAATAACATGTTCTACGTTATTCTCTGCGTGCGGAACAACATCACAGAGCAGTGCAAACGAGAGCACTGAGGCAGCAGCTACAGAGGAAGCTTCTGAAGAAACAGCAGAAACAACTTCGGATGGAACAAAGAAATTTGTATTTGGGGATACCACTTTCAATGCAGAAAACGAAGAGTCAAATGTTGACCCACACGAGGCATATTGTGGATGGGCCTGCATCAGATACGGTGTGGGAGAAACACTTTTCAAATTCAACGACAGCATGGAGCTTGAACCATGGGTTGCTGAAAGCTATGAGAATATCGATGAACTCACATGGAAGATTACATTGAAAGACAATGTTACTTTCTCAAACGGAAAGAGCGTAGATGCTGAAGCAGTAAAGGCTTGCTTCGAAGACCTTGTAGCAGTTCATGAGAGAGCAGCAGGAGACCTCGCTATCGATTCAATCGAGGCAGACGGACTTGAGCTTACAATCAAGACAACTACTCCAAAGCCGGCACTTATAAACAGCCTTTGCGATCCTTACGGATGCATAATTGATGTCACAGAGGGAAATGCAGACGGTATCGTAGTCGGAACAGGTCCTTTCGTTGCTACAGAGCTCGTTACAAGTGACCATCTTAACCTTGTTAAGAACGAGAACTATTGGAACGGAACCGTAAACGTAGATGAGGTTACTGTTCTCTGCATTACAGACGGTGATACTCTTGCTTTGGCTCTTCAGAGCGGAGATATCGACGCTGCTTACGGAATGGCTTATGCAAGCTACCCATTATTCGAAAATGATGATTACGCATTTACAAGTATAGCAACAAGCCGTGCTTTCTATCTTCAGATGAACTACAATTCTTCGGTTATTGCAGATGACACAGTAAGAAAAGCAATCGCTATGGGAATTGACAAGGAAAGCTTTGTAGGTACACTTCTCGATGGATACGGATATGTAGGAACAGGAGCATTCCCTGACACATTCTCATTCGGAGGAGAAAACGTTACAACAGAGTCATATGATCCTGAAGGAGCAAAGCAGCTTCTCGAAGAAGCAGGATGGGTTGATACAGACGGAGACGGAATCAGAGAGAAAGACGGAGAGCCATTAAAGATTACATGGGTAAGCTACCCAAGCCGTCAGGAGCTTCCACTTCTCGCTGAGAGTGCACAGGCTACACTCAAAGAAATCGGTTTCGATGTTGAGCTCAACGTTACATCTGATCACGGAACAATCGTTTCAGAATCAGAAGGATGGGATGTATATGCAGCAGCATTCGTAACATGTGGTGTCGGTGATCCAATGTATTTCTTCACAACACACTGCTTGTCTGATTCTACAAAGAACAGAGGAAACTATCATAATGATGACCTTGAGGCACTTGCTACAGAGATGAACTCAACCTTCGATGCAGAGGGAAGAAGTGACCTCGCAATTAAGATGCAGCAGGAAATCCTTGATGACAATGCATTTGTATTCTGTTCATTCTTAAAGATGAGCATGATAACAAAATCAAACGTAACAGGTCTTACAGCTCATGCATGTGATTACTACGAGCTTACAGCAGACCTTGATATAAACTAGAACGCTGAATTCTAAAAGGGAAAAACATGAGTGACACGATTTTATCCTGTGAAAAACTGAATATTTTTTATGACAAAGAGCATGTGGTAAAGGACGTGTCATTCTCCCTCAAAAGAGGAGAAATCCTTGGTATAGCCGGGGAATCCGGCAGTGGAAAAAGCACTATCATAAAAGCCAGCATGGGACTTCTTGGAAAAGATGCAAAGATAGAATCCGGTGATATTGTTTTTGAAGACACAAATCTTTGCACCACGAGTGAAAAAGAAATGAGAAAACTTCGTGGGAATAAGCTTGGTATAGTTTTTCAAAATCCGGAAACCTATCTTTGCCCTGTGAGAAAAGTGGGAAAGCAGATTGCTGAGAGCATCAACGCCCACGAAAACACCGATGCAAAAAAAGCTAAAGAACATGCGCTGGAAATATTCGAGAGACTCAATTTAAAAGACGGAGAGCGAATCTATGAGAGCTATCCTTTTGAGCTCTCCGGAGGTATGAACCAGCGTGTAGCCATAGCAACCGCATGCCTTATGAATCCAAGGGTGCTTTTGGTGGATGAGCCTACAAGCGCCCTGGATAGGCTTGCAAAAAAGCAGGTGGAAGATGAGCTTTTGCTTCTGCGTGAAAAAAATAATACGGCAGTGATAGTGGTAACACACGATATTAAGCTTCTTGAAGATGTAGCGGATAACATCCTTGTCTTAAAAGACGGGACAGTGCAGGAATACGGAACAAAGGAAGATGTTTTGTCTTCTCCGAAAAGTTCTTATACAAGACTGCTTATTGATTCAGTACCGAAGGGAAAGGGCAAAAGATGGAATCTATTATCAGAGTAGAAGGCTTAAATAAGACGTATTCCGGGAAGAATGCAAAACAGGTATTGTATGATATCACTTTCGATGTAGAGAAGGGTGAGGTGCTTGGTATAGCAGGAGAATCCGGAAGCGGAAAGAGCACGTTGGTAAACATACTGATAGGGCTTGCGGAATACGATTCCGGGAGTATTTTCTTTGAGGATAAAAAGCTTGAAGAGTGGATGAAAAAACCGCTGGAGTTTTATGAGAAGATACAGATGATTTTCCAGAACCCGCTGGAATCTTTTGACCCGGGGAAAACATTTGAATACAGCCTTACGGAAGCAATGAGAAACAGAGGCGTGAGCAAAACGGAAGCATTACAGAGGGCTTCTGATTTGATGGTGGCCTGTGGACTTCCGGCTGAGTATTTGAAGAAATATCCACATGAAGTGAGTGGTGGAGAATGTCAGAGGGCAGCAATTGCAAGAGCTTTAGTCATAAAGCCGGACATATTGATATGCGATGAGGCAACCAGTGCATTGGATGTAACGGTGCAAAAACAGATAGTGGATTTGCTTCGTTCAATTAAGACCGAACAGGATTTAACAGTTTTATTTATCTGCCATGATATGGATCTTTTAGAGGAATTTTGCGACAGAGCCATATTGATTGATGGCGGAATTATAAAGGGTATTTATTCGTGAAAACAGATTTAGAATTAAAGAACAAAAAATATTGGGATAGAAGAGCACCCGGTTACTCAGAGGTAAACAAAGAGGAGTTAAACGGTGTTCAGAGAGAAAACTGGAAAAGCTTTCTGGTTAATGAGATAGACAGTCATTTTGGGAAGGATCATTCCCAGATTAATATTATAGATATAGGTGCCGGCCCGGGCTTTATTTCGAGACTTTTGGCGGAGGCCGGATACAATGTCAGCGCATTTGATTTTTCTGAGGAAATGTTGAATGAGGCAAGGCAGAACTCAGGAGAATATGCGTCTTCCATCGATTTTATCCAAGGAAACGCGATGGAGACAGGTGATTTCAAGGAAAAATATGATGTTGTTTTTTCAAGAAATCTCACATGGAATCTGCCGGATCCGAAAAAAGCTTACGAGACATGGAACGATGTCTTAAACGACAACGGGCTCATGCTTGTCTTTGATGCAAATTGGTATTCGTATCTCGTTGATGATGAGAAACGCGTTGAATTCGAAGCTGACAGAAAAAACGTCAAGGATAGTCAATTGGAAGACTATAATGTCGGAGACGGTTTTGATGAGATGGAGCAGATAGCAAAGACCAGACCGATGACAAATGCAATCAGACCGGGCTGGGATGTTGAATTTTTGTCTTCAATTAAGTCAGGACATGCTGA
Source organism: Lachnospiraceae bacterium (assembly GCA_024692885.1). GTDB lineage: Bacteria > Bacillota > Clostridia > Lachnospirales > Lachnospiraceae > JAILHT01. Next base: position 9,951 of record JAILLZ010000016.1, read on the forward strand.
GGCTGTGGAAAACATTGGAGAAATCCTTTACTCCGAGAAGGAAAAAATCAATTACAAATCTACACCGATGTTCATGGTGAAATATATTAAGAGTGGTAAATAAAAATGGGTGAATTAAAATACATTGCCTTTGAAGATGAAGCAGAGGATATAAAGGATAAAGTTGAAAGCTATTGGAAAAAAAGAGCGGCGAGCTTTTTTGAGTTGAGACATGAAGAACTCGAGAGCAATAAGGCCGCTCTATGGACCGGAGAACTTGAGGTTTTGCTTGAAAATCGCAGAAATCTTAGGATTTTGGATTTGGGATGCGGTGCCGGTTTTTTTGAGATTATACTTGGAAATATGGGGCATGAAGTTATTGGCGTAGATCTCACAAAAGACATGGTGGATAAAGCAAATGAGATGATAAAACTATACGGTATGGATAATACTAAGGTTAAAGCCGTACAGGGAGATGCTGAAAACCCGGGATTCCCGGAAGAAAGCTTTGATGTCGTAATCTCAAGAAATCTTACATGGACCCTTCCACATCCGATTGATGCGTACAAAAACTGGTATAAGCTTTTAAAGAAGGACGGAATGCTTTTGAATTTTGATGCTGAGTATGCTAAGGGCGAGCATAACCTTTATGCTTCAGAAAACAAGGCACATATGGATCTTCCGGTAGAGATGAAGGACGAATGTCATGACATTTATCATATGCTCACCATAAGTACATTAAACAGACCTGCGTGGGATGTTGAGATATTAAAAACAATCGGCGTATCAAAACTCTTTACAGATGAGGAATTTGGTAGCAGAATATTTGCTGAGCATGACAGATTTTATATTCCTGATAAAATGTTTTGCATAAAAGCAAAGAAGTGATGAGATTATGATCGAGATAAAGCAACTTAAATATTTTGTGGTAACAGCGGATGTCGGCTCTTTCAGTGAGGCGGCTAAGCTGTTGTATACAACCCAGTCCAGTGTGAGCAAGGTTATAATAGGGCTCGAGAAGGAACTGGGTTATTCTCTTTTTGACAGAAATAATAAAAAGATAGAACTTACAGTTGAGGGAAGGGCCTTCTTTGAGAGAGCGTCAAAGCTTGTGAACGAGTTTGACAACCTTGAGAACGAGAGCGCAGGACGAAAGTCCAATCGCATACACATCGGCATGAATCACAGCTCATGGCTTGCAAACTGTTTTTCTGACTTTTTCAAATTACATGAGGACGAGGACGTGTGCTATTGCCTGCATACGGACACAACATTGGACATTGTGGAAAGAGTCAGAATGATGGTTGACGAAGTGGGAGTGGTGTATGTATTCCCGGAAGACAGGATGCAGTTCAACTATTTGCTTAAAAAGTATCAGCTTAAATTTGAGTGCATTAAATCCGTTGGCGGAATGATTTACTTCAATCCTGAGGACAAGAATTCGGATAATTCAATTCATCCGAAAGATGTCAATTCATTGAAATACATTCAGAACGAGCAGGATGATTTTATCACTCGTGGAAAATGGCAGACACCTTGCGGAAGGTCTGTCAACGTCGAAAACAATATTTCCGTAATCACAAACAGTGATTACATAATGCAGGCCATGCTCAAGGAAAACGGCCTTGCAAACTTGAGCGCCGACAGTTTTAACAATTATTACGAGAACAACAGACCGGGACTGAAGCTTGAAAATGCCGCCGGAACGATAGAATTTGGAGTTGTCTTAAACGAAAAAAGAAAGATAAGCGATCAGGCAAACGCTTTTATTCTTTATATCAAAAATGTTTTGTGCGCATCGCAGGCTTACAATTTTGCAAGCTTACAGAAGTAAAATATGTGAATTATTGATATTAATAATAAAGAACCCGGGATTAATAACATCCCGGGTTCGCTTTTTAATAATAATAGATAACTGTATTACGAAGCATGTCTAATGATTATTTGTGCTGCTTAGCGAGCCAGTTTAATATGTGAATATCCTTTCCGTCACACTGAACAGGTTTCTTGTCGAAATCAAGAACACAATCGTTGTTAAGCATAGGAATCCAAGCCCAGTGACCGTAGTACTCGTAAGGGTTTCCGTTTTCATCCTTGTATTCTCCGGAAAGGTCCTCGATTTTGTCCCAATAAGTGAAGTGAACATTCTTAGCGCCGGCTTTCATGAGACGGTTGTAGGTTGTTATAGGATATTCCTCAGGGTTTACGGTAGTGTCTGTAGCTGAGTGTGTAAACCAGATTGGAAGCTCTTTAAGTCTTTCAATGTCTTCATCGGAAATAGCCGTGTTTACCAGAGCCTCACAAACAGGGAATGCAGCAGCATAGCGGTCCTGATTGTAAATGATCTGCTTCATTGTCATGAAGCCACCGTTTGAGTCTCCGCCGATGTATATTCTGTCTGTGTCTATCTCAGGATGCTCAGAGATGAAATCTCCGATAAGTCTGTCGAGTGCTTCCAGGTAAATGCTCTGTCCACTTAGGGTGTACTCGCCTGAACCGTCATTCATCCACATTGTTGGACACTGTGGAGCGAGAAGATATGCTCCGTCAAATATCTCCTGAATCTCTTCTGATATAAGGTTTGTTACCTTGTTTCCGATTACTGCTATGAGAGGTTCTTCGCCACCTTCGCCTGCACCGTGAAGCCAGATTAAGAGAGGATACTTGGAGGATTTATCTTTTCTGGTGTATGTAACGTCACTTCCTGTAGGATCATAATACACATAATTTAAAGGAATCTCCTTGTCTTCGTGACGTCCTGTCTTGAAAAGGTCACCTAAAACGATTTTGTTTCCAAGGCTGTTATCAAAAACGTATTTTGTATCAGCTTTACCAAGCTTTCCTTCGACATCGTGTAATGCAATCTCGTATTTGAAATCCACTGAAACGTTGAATATTCCGTTAAACACCATGATTGAGCCAAGCTGGTGTGTTGGGTGATTTTCAAATTCAAGAGTGACATACTTTCCGGATTCAGCTTTGTTTCCTTCCTTGTCAGATACATAGGCAGCCTTAACGTGGCGATGTCCCTTCATCTGCATATCAGGTTTCGGCCCCATAAAGATTGGCCATGGAACTTCCGGTCCTATATTGGTTCTTGTTACATGTACGTGAAAATCGGAAGGAGATGGGTTCCATCCTGAGATTTCGTTATCGAGATGAAGTATAGCCTTTGTGATAAATGGTCCAAAGTCCAGTACTTCGGTGATTGTTTCGTAATTCATTTTAAAACCTCCAAATCAAATAACTAATTATCATACTCGGATATAATAACATAATTAGGGGCTGTCGTGGGAAGAAATAGAATGCTTATTATTGATTTAGGGTATTCACGTAGAGCTACATCGGCAATTGTATGCCAGATTGTTTTCTTGCTTAATTTGTGATATATTTTGTGAGCGCGAAAGTTACTGATATTAACAAGTGACGGAAAGTATTATGAGGGTAAAATAATGAGAGACGTTCGAGAACTTTTGGCAATGCTTGATATGCAGTATATGAAGATGTGGGGAAGAAAATCAGATTATGACAGGTATTTCCCGATAAGCATCCTGCCTGAGCAGATGGTTCATATACTTGAGCAGATAGTTGTGACCGGAGAGAGCATTCCTGAAGCGGTAATGAGAATGCAGTAAATAAAAGAAACGAGGAGCACAAAAATGGGTAAATATTTTGGAACTGATGGTTTCAGAGGCGAAGCAAACGAGAATCTTACAGCAGACCATGCATACAAGGTCGGAAGATTTTTGGGATGGTACTACACAAAGTTAAAAAAAGATAAGGGTGAAGAAGGCCCTGCACGTATTGTTATTGGAAAAGACACAAGACGTTCTTCATACATGTTCGAGTACAGCCTTGTCGGCGGACTTGTAGCATCCGGAGCAGATGCTTATCTTTTGCACGTAACAACAACTCCTTCCGTGGCTTATGTAGCCAGAGTAGACGAGTTTGACTGCGGTATAATGATTTCAGCATCTCACAATCCATATTATGACAACGGTATCAAGCTCATAAACGGAAACGGAGAAAAGATGGATGAGGAGACTATCTCATACATCGAGGCTTACCTTGACGGAGAACTTGAACTCTTCGGACAGAAATGGGATGAGATTCCTTATGCTCATCGCAATGCTATAGGATGCACCGTGGACTATGTTGCCGGAAGAAACAGATACGTCGGATACCTCATTTCTCTTGGAATGTACTCATTTAAGGGAATCCGCGTTGCTTTGGACTGCGCAAACGGATCTTCATGGAATATTGCAAAGTCTGTTTTCGATGCTTTGGGAGCAACAACACTTGTAATAAATGCAGAGCCTACAGGATTTAACATAAATGAGAATGCCGGATCTACTCATATCGACAACCTTAGAAAATTCGTTGTTGAAAACAATTGCGATATCGGTTTCGCATACGACGGAGATGCGGACAGATGTCTTGCTGTAGACGAGAAGGGCCAGGTTGTTACAGGAGACCACATCCTCTATGTATACGGAAAGTACATGAAGGAGAGAGGAAAACTTGTAAACAACACTGTTGTGACAACTGTTATGAGTAACTTCGGTCTCTACAAAGCTTTTGACGAGCTTGGAATCGATTACGCAAAGACAGCTGTAGGTGATAAATATGTTTATGAATATATGGCAAAGAACGGGTGCCGTATAGGTGGAGAGCAGTCAGGACATATCATTTTCAGCAAATATGCTTCTACAGGAGACGGAATCCTTACAAGCTTGAAGCTTATGGAAGCTATGCTTGGCTCAAAGAAGACTATGTCAGAGCTCACAAGAGACTTATTCATCTATCCGCAGGTACTCAAGAATGTAAGAGTTACCGACAAGACAGAGGCACAGAACGACAAGGATGTTCAGGCTGCTGTAAAGAAGGTCGAGGAAGCTCTTGGAGATACAGGACGTATCCTTGTGAGAGAATCCGGTACAGAACCTGTTGTCAGAGTCATGGTTGAAGCAAAGAGCCAGGATGAGTGCAAAAAGTATGTAGATGAGGTAATCGAGACTATCAGCAAAAAAGGGTATGTAATCTAATTTGGGATTCAAGGCATATCGGACCAGAATTTGTGCAAGAACAAATATTATTCAAAAAATTAGTAGATTTGACACATTGAATAATAGCTCTCCTAAACCAAAAAGAAATAACGGATTAATGATATAGTGTGAAGTAGAA
>JAILLZ010000018.1 GCA_024692885.1 Lachnospiraceae bacterium
AAGCCTTTTGCTTTCTCACCATTAAGGCCGGAACTTGCTGAAAAAATAAAACCGGGTGACATTATTGTTGCCGGCAAGAACTTTGGCTGTGGATCGTCCAGAGAACAGGCTCCTGAGGTTGTAAAAGCGCTCGGAATAAAATGTATAATAGCAAAATCATATGCCAGAATATTCTTCAGAAATGCCATAAACAACGGTGTTTTATTGATTGAAAACGATAAGATTCAAGATTTGGTAAAAGAGGGCGACGAGATAGAAATTACGGTTGGAGAATCCGTTAAAGTTGGTGATAACGTTATCCCAATCAGTTCTTTGCCGGATAATCTTATAGAAATCCTGAACGCAGGCGGTCTTGTAAAAGCAATGCGAAAAAGAAACGGGCTTGATTAGGAGGTTGTATGGGTTTTACAGCAGTAGAAAAATTATTGAGTAAGAACGTGGGATATGATGTAAAAGCCGGAGATATCATAATGGCTAATGTCGACCGCGTTATGATAGATGATATCATGGTGGCCTTTGTCAAAGAAAAATTTGATGAGATGGGCTTCAAGAAAATATGGGATAGCGACAAGGTTGTATTGATATACGATCATTTCCTTCCTGCAAGTCAGGTAGACGATACCAGACAATTTAGAGCAGGAGATGAGTTTGCATCAAAATACGGGATTAAAAATGTTCACAGAACGGAAGGTATTTGCCATCAGTTAATGCCTGAAAAGGGGTATGTTAAACCAGGAAACGTTTCTTTCGGTACAGATTCGCACACTGTTACCTATGGCTGCGTTGGTGCATTTTCATCCGGAATAGGATATACTGAAATGGCAGGTGTTTTGGGAACGGGTCAGCTTTGGCTTAAGGTTCCGGAGACCATAAAAATAACAATAGAAGGAAAATTAGCTTCGAATGTCAGTGCCAAAGACGTTATTCTAAAGATAATTGGAGATTTGAGAGCTGACGGAGCAACTTATAAGTGCCTTGAATTTCACGGATCGGCTATAGAGAATATGTCTGTTGCAGGACGTATGACTATGTCCAACATGGTGGTTGAGGCCGGTGCTAAATGCGCGATGTTTACGGCCGATGAAAAGACCTGTGAATACTGTGGAATAGAATTTGACAGCAACATTAAAGAACTTCAGGCAGACGGTGATGCTGTCTATTGTTCTGAACTTAGTTATGATGCAAAAGATTTTGTTCCATATCTTGCATGTCCTTCTCAGGTGGACAATATTCATCCTGTAAAAGAGTTTTCAAGTGTTAAGGTAGATCAGGTATTCCTTGGCTCATGCACAAACGGAAGACTTGAGGATTTACATGCTGCGGCTGAGATACTCAAAGGTAAAAAAGTATGTGATTACGTAAGGTTTATTGTTACACCTGCAAGTGTTAAAATATATAAAGAAGCTTTAAATGACGGAACAATAAAGATTCTAAGTGATGCGGGAGCAGTTATCACACATCCGGGCTGCGGTTTGTGCTGCGGAAGATCCGGCGGTATTTTGTGTGATGATGAAGTGGTTGTTGCCACAAACAACAGAAACTTTCTTGGAAGGATGGGAACATCCAAGGTTAAGATTTACCTGGCTTCGCCTGCAACTGCAGCTGCATCAGCAATAAAAGGGTTCATAACAGAACCATGAAAGAGGTATCGTTTTGAGTAACAATTCATCTGATCAGGGAAAATCTAAAATCATCATTGCAGTATTGGTTGTTTTGTTGGCAATTCTGATAATTGTATTTTTGGTTGTAGGTAAGTTTTTTAAAACACATTATTTTCCAAAAACAACCATCAACAGTTTGGACGCTTCACTACAAACAGTTGATGAACTCAAGGAAGATTTGCAGAAAAAAGCGGATAACTATCTTCTCACCATCACAGACAGAACCGGAACAAAATATCATATAACCGGTGTTGATATTTTCTATACATATAATCCAAAGGGAGAAGAGGAGAATATTCTCTCATCAAGAAGTTCATATACCTGGCCTGTAGAAATATTTAAGAGCCATGAATATTCAATATCCGAGACCATGACATATGATGAGGAAAAACTTGCTACGGTAGTTTCCAATCTTGCCTGTTTCTCAGAAGAAAACATGGTTGAACCGACAGATGCTTACCTTTCAGAGACTGATACCGGTTATACCATAATAGCTGAGACAGCCGGTACATATCTTTTGTACGATAATGTGTTGGCTGATATAAAAGCAGCGATTTCTGACGGAGCGGAAGAGATTACTCTTTCAGATAACGATTATAAAACCGCTGAGATTACATCTAGCAATGAAAATCTTGTGAGTTGCCTTAATCAGGTGAACAATTATTTACAGACAGTAATTACCTACGATGTCGGAGATGAGACTGAAATTCTTGACTCGTCTATTATCAAAGACTGGGTAGATATAGATGTAGAAAATAATACGGTATCTATAGATGAGGCCTCGGTTGCAAATTATGTTCAGTATTTGGCATACAAATACAATACCTATGCAGATGAGCGTGAATTCACCACTCATTCCGGCGATACCATAACCATCGGCGGAGGAGATTACGGCTGGATAGTAGATAAAAGTGCGGAGTACGAGCAGCTGCTTACAG
>JAILLZ010000049.1 GCA_024692885.1 Lachnospiraceae bacterium
TATGAAAGGAATTATATAAAAATGTTTGTTTATGCAGATAACGCGGCAACAACAGCCGTAAGCAAAAAGGTTTTGGAGTCCATGATTCCGTATTTTTCGGAAGTATATGGGAACCCGTCAAGCTTGTATTCTGTAGGACAGAAAGCAAAAGAGGTTTTGGAAGAGTCGAGAGAGAGAATCGCAAAGCTTATCGGCGCTGATACAAAGGAAATCTATTTCACTTCAGGCGGAAGCGAAGCCGATAACCAGGCTATAATCTCAGCTGCAAGAATCGGGGAAAAGCAGGGGAAGAAACACATAATTTCCACAGCTTTTGAGCATCATGCAGTTCTTCACACATTGAAGGAGCTTGAGAAAGAGGGCTTTGAAGTAACACTTCTTGATGTTCATTCAAACGGAGTGATTACACCGGAGCAGGTTGCAGATGCCATAAGAGAGGACACTGCCCTTGTTACCGTAATGTACGCAAATAATGAAATTGGAACCATTCAGCCAATAGCTGAGATTGGTGCAATATGCAAGGAAAAAGGAGTTATTTTCCACACGGATGCAGTTCAGGCAGTAAGCCATGTACACATAAACGTGAAAGAAGAAAACATAGACATGCTTTCAATATCAGCTCACAAATTTCACGGACCTAAGGGAGTCGGTGTTCTTTATGTCAGAAAGGGAGTCCGCCTTACAAACATCATCAACGGTGGAGCCCAGGAGAGCGGTAAGAGAGCCGGCACCGAAAACCTTGCCGGTATCGTAGGCATGACGGTTGCCTTGGAGGATGCCATAGCAAATATAGATGCAAACAACGAAAGATTGGCAAAACTTCAGGATAAACTTATTGAGGGACTTTCAAAGATTCCATATTCTGAGCTTAACGGAGACAGGGAAAAGAGAGTAAAGTCAAATGTCAATTTCTGTTTCGAAGGAGTAGAGGGTGAATCATTGCTCCTCCTTTTGGACGACAAGGGAGTGGCTGTTTCTTCCGGTTCTGCCTGCACATCAGGCTCGCTTGATCCAAGCCATGTGTTACTTGCAATAGGAAGACCTCATGAGGTGGCTCACGGTTCACTTCGAATTTCACTTGGTGAGGATGCGACAGAGGAGCAGGTACAGTACATTATTGATTCCGTCACGGAAGTTATAGAGTATCTGAGAAGTTTTTCACCGTTCTGGCGCGACCTTGTCGGCGGAAAACGTCCGCATGTATTTAAAGAGTATTCGGTAGCATAAAAGGAGAGAAAAACAATGGCATTATACAGTGAAAAAGTTATGGATCATTTCAGAAATCCAAGAAACGTGGGAGTTATCGAGAACGCCGATGGAGTCGGAGAAGTAGGAAATCCTGTCTGCGGCGATATAATGAAGATTTATTTGAAAATCAATGATGAGCAGGTTATAGAGGATGTAAAGTTTGAGACTTTCGGATGCGGAAGCGCTATCGCGTCAAGCTCTATGGCAACGGAACTTATCAAAGGAAAGCCTGTATCTGAGGCACTTCAGCTTACAAATAAGGCTGTCACAGAGGCACTTGACGGACTTCCTGCTCACAAGCTTCATTGTTCAGTGCTGGCTGAGGAGGCTATCCAGTCAGCTGTGAAGGATTACTACGACAAGAGCGGTGTAGCTGTTGCAGAGTAATAACTGATAAAAATAGAGTCATTTGCAATTAATTAAAAAAGTGGCCTGATCACTACGAATTGATCAGGTCACTTAATTTTTTGCCGTAAAAGAAATCACGTTCAAGTTTATAAAACTCGGTCCATATAGGAAGGGTTTTGCAAACGGATTCCCTGGGACAATCGGTTTTATCATTTGAAAGACATGCAACCGGAGAAAAACTGCCTTCCATTAGTTCTATAATTTCACCCAATGAGTATTCTTCGGGTTTGCGTGTGAGCATGTAGCCTCCGCCTTTTCCGCTTACGCCTTTTACAAGACCGCCTTTGACAAGCTCTTTGACTATGATCTCCAGATATTTCTTGGAAATCTCCTGGCGCTCGGCTATATCTTTAAGTGGGATATATTCCTCACTTTTTTGCTCCGCCAAATCTGTCATTACCCGAAGTGCGTATCTTCCTTTTGTACTAAACAATAGAAAATCCTCCTTTGTTCGAGATATATATACTATTATACACTAGGTTAATAGGTGAATCAATGGAAGACGTTATAAAACAAGCTTATAACCTGCTATAAAATATACTAATCATAAAACCTATTGACCTAGTAGGTGAAAACTATTATCATAACCTCAACATAAAAAACGAAAGAAAACTTTGGAGGTAAAAACTATGGCAAACAATTACAGATTTGAAACATTGGCACTTCATGTAGGACAGGAAAATCCGGACCCGGCTTCAGATGCAAGAGCGGTTCCGATTTACCAGACAACATCTTATGTATTCAGAGATTCACAGCACGCTGCAGACAGATTCGGACTTGCAGATGCAGGAAACATCTACGGAAGACTTACAAACTCAACACAGGGAGTTTTGGAGCAGAGAGTAGCAGCTCTTGAAGGTGGATCCGCAGCACTTGCAGTTGCATCCGGAGCAGCAGCCATCTCATATACAATTCAGGCTCTTGCAGCAGGCGGCGGACATATTGTAGCCCAGAAGACAATCTACGGAGGAAGCTACAACCTTTTGGCTCACACATTACCACAGTACGGAGTGAACGCCACATTCGTAGATGCTCACAACCTTGAAGAAGTTGAGAGTGCCATAAAAGAAGATACAAAGGCTGTTTACATTGAGACTCTTGGAAATCCAAACTCAGACATTCCTGATATTGATGCACTTGCTGAAATCGCTCATCGCCATGACCTCCCATTGGTCGTTGACAATACATTCGGAGCATCATATTGGGTAAGACCTATCGAGCACGGTGCAGACATAGTTGTTCATTCTGCAACAAAATTCTTCGGAGGACATGGAACCACACTTGGCGGAGTTATCGTTGAGGCCGGAACATACGACTGGAAGAAGAGCGGAAAGTTCCCTGCAATCGCAAATCCGAACCCAAGCTATCACGGAATTTCATTTGCTGATGCAACAGCACCTGCAGCATTTGTTACATATATCAGAGCAATTCTCTTAAGAGATACAGGAGCTACCATTTCACCATTCAACGCATTCCTTCTTCTCCAGGGAATTGAGACATTACCTCTTCGTTTGGACAGACATGCTGAGAATACCACAAAGGTAGTGGAATTCTTAAAGAATCATCCGCTCGTTGAAAAGGTAAATCATCCTTCACTTGAGGATCACCCTGACCATGAACTTTACAAGAAATATTTCCCGAAGGACGGCGGAAGTATCTTTACATTTGAAATCAAGGGCGGAAAGGAAGCAGCTTTCAAGTTTATCGACAGCCTTGAGATTTTCTCAATCCTTGCAAACGTTGCAGATGTAAAGAGCCTTGTTATCCATCCGGCAACAACAACTCATTCACAGTTGACTGAGGAAGAACTCTTGGATCAGGGAATCACACAGTCTACAATCAGACTTTCAATCGGTACAGAGCATATCGACGATATCATCGGCGACCTTAAGAAAGGCTTTGATGCTATCGAAGGGCTTGTAGACAGCGACTCAGACGAGCTTGGAGTAGCAGTTTAATTTAAATATCTTATATGCCATAGTATATGGGGCGTCGGACTTGTTCCGGCGTCCTTTTTGGATGACAAAATTTCTTATTGAATATTGAAGTGACCTACTATAAAATTGATGTGGAGTTTTTTTTATAACATAAGGAGGATAAAAATGAAAAAGATTCTTTCGTTACTTATGGTAATGGCTCTTGCAGTTACTATGCTCGCTGGGTGCGGTAGCTCAAGCGCTAGTTCTGATGCATCAGGCGATGCTTCTTACAAGATCGCTATGATCACAGACTCAGGTGACATCACAGATATGTCATTCAACCAGACAACTTATGAAGCATCAAAGGCATTTGCCGAGACAAACGGTTTGGATTTCCAGTACTACAAGCCAACCGAGGATTCAGATGAAGCTCGTATCGCTTCTTTCAACAACGCTGTAGCTGATGGTTACAATGTAGTTGTTGTTCCTGGATACTTATTCGGTAACATGATCATCGCAGTAGCAGATGACAACCCTGATGTAACAATCATCGCTCTTGACGTTTCTGAGGGAGACCTTGGTGATTACACACTTCCGGAGAACGTAGCTTGCTTCACATACCAGGAAGAGATTGCTGGTTACATGGCAGGATTCGCAGCAGTTAAAGAAGGCTACACACAGTTAGGTTTCTTAGGCGGAATGGCAGTTCCTGCAGTTATCCGTTACGGATATGGATTCGTTCAGGGATGTAACGATGCAGCAGTAGCTATGGGAATCGCAGATCAGGTTAACGTAAACTATGTTTACGGTGGACAGTTCTACGGTGATGACGCTATCACAGCTGTTATGGATACATGGTACGCAAACGGAACACAGGTTGTATTCGCTTGTGGAGGTGGTATCTGGACTTCAGCAGGAGATGCTGCAGTTAAGGTTGACGGCGCTAAGGTTATCGGTGTAGACGTTGATCAGTCAGGCACTATCGCAGCTAAGTACGACAGAGACGACCTTTGCGTAACATCTGCAATGAAGGGTCTTGCAGCAACAGTTGATGCAACTCTTCAGGATCTCATCGACGGAAACTGGAGCAAGTATGCAGGACAGGTTGAGAACCTTGGTTTAGTATCAGGTGATGATCCATCACTCAACTATGTTCAGCTTCCAACAGAGACATGGTCAATGACAAACTTCACAGTTGATGATTACAATACACTTGTTTCTGACATCTTCAGCGGAAATGTTACAATCTCAAATGATACAGAGAATATGCCTGCTACAGACATCACTGTTGAGACATTTGATAACATTCACTAATAAAAAACTGACATATTGCTCAGATTTTAAGGGAAGAACAATTTTATTGTTCTTCCCTTTTTTTATGGAGATAATGTTTCAAATGTGATAGAGTATGTATGTTAGGTATAAATAAAATTAGGAAGGTGTATTCCATGGAAGATTATGTAATCGAGATGTTACATATTACAAAAGAATTTCCGGGTATTATAGCCAATGATGATATAACCCTCCAGCTGAAAAGGGGAGAGATTCATGCACTCTTAGGAGAGAACGGGGCAGGAAAGTCCACTCTTATGAGTGTTTTGTTTGGTTTGTACACTCCGGAAAAAGGAGTAATAAAAAAGGACGGTAAGGAAGTTAAGATTAACAATCCTAACGATGCTACCGATCTTGGAATAGGAATGGTTCACCAGCATTTCATGTTGGTAGATATATTTACCGTTCTGGACAATATCATTCTTGGCGCAGAGCCGAATAAATTTGGCTTCTTAACTAAAGATGAGGCAAGAAAAAAAGTAATGGCTCTCTCAGAAAAATACAATCTGAAGGTTGATCCGGATGCTTTGATAGAGGACATTACCGTAGGTATGCAGCAGAGAGTCGAAATCTTGAAGATGCTGTACAGAGACAATGATATCTTAATCTTTGATGAGCCTACCGCAGTTCTCACACCGCAGGAGATTGATGAGCTCATGAAGATTATGAAGGAGCTTGCAAAAGAAGGAAAGTCTATTCTTTTTATCACTCATAAATTGAATGAAATCATGGAAGTAGCCGACCGTTGTTCAATACTTAGAAAAGGAAAGTACATCGGAACAGTAGACGTTGCAAATACCACCAAGGAAGAGCTTTCTTCCATGATGGTTGGTCGTGATGTAAAATTTGCCGTTGATAAAGATGAGGCAAAACCAAAGGAAGACGTTTTAAAGGTTGAGAACGTTTGCGTTAAATCAAAGCTTCACAATAAGGATGCGGTTCATAACGTTTCTTTCAACGTTCGTGCCGGAGAGATTGTTTGTATAGCAGGTATTGACGGAAACGGACAGACAGAGTTCGTAGGAGGTCTTACAGGACTTGAAGATATTTCTTCCGGAAAGATTTACCTTGACGGGGACGATATCACAAACAAATCCATCAGATACAAGAATACTCACGGAATGAGCCATATCCCTGAGGATCGTCATAAACACGGTCTTGTTTTGGATTACACTCTCGAAGAAAATATGATTCTTCAGAGATATTTTGAGCCTGAGTTCTCAAATCACGGCATTATAAAGAAGGATGCCATGAGAGAGTACTCAGACAGACTGTCTGAGGCATTCGATGTTCGTTCTGGTGAGGGTGCTAAGACTGTTGTTCGTTCAATGTCAGGTGGAAATCAGCAGAAAGCCATCGTAGCAAGAGAGATGGACAGAGAACACAAACTGCTTATTGCAGTTCAGCCTACACGTGGTTTGGACGTAGGTGCTATAGAGTACATTCATGAAGAAATCGTAAAACAGAGAGATTCAGGTGCAGCCGTACTTCTCGTTTCTTTGGAGTTGGATGAGGTAATGAATCTGTCTGACAGAATTCTCGTAATGTATGAGGGAGAGATTGTCGGTGAGGTAAATCCAAAGACTACAACTCTTCAGAAATTGGGATTATACATGTCAGGCGCAAAGCGTGACACAGGAAAGGAGGCCTAGTCGATGAACGAGAAGACAAGTTTTTCAAAACGACCGGGCGTACAGACCTTATTGGTATCCGTCCTCTGTGCCGCTTTTGGAGTTTTCCTCGGATTTATCATTCTTTTGTTAATGAATCCTGCACATGCTGTTGAAGGTATGGGCGCGATTTTGAGAAACTTTTTCAAATATGACAACAATATAACTACGCTGATGTATTATTTCGGAAGTGCTATTGTAAAGTCAGTTCCGATAATACTTTGTTCGGAGGCAATCCTCTTTGCTTTCAAGGCCGGACTCTTTAATATCGGTGTTGCCGGACAGTATACAGTGGGAATTATCGCTTCTTTGTACACAAGCGTTGCACTTGGATGGCATTGGTTTTTCTGTGTGCTTGCAGCAATTGCGGCAGGAGCAATTTGGGGATTCTTCAGTGGATTCTTAAAAGCAAACTTTAATGTAAACGAAGTTATTGCCGGTATCATGTTAAACTGGATCAGCCTTTATCTTTGCAATATCATTTTGGGACAGGAAACAGTTATGAATGTTTCCAAGTCAGAGACTTATGACATCGCAGAAAAGAACGCGAGCGGACTTTTACCGGGATTCTTACAGGGCGTGTTTGGAAACAACCAGTACATGACTATCGCAATTCCGATAACTATCATTGTTGCTGTTGTTATTCTGTTTGTTTTGAATAAGACAACATTCGGATATGAGCTTAAAGCTACCGGACATAATAAGGAAGCTGCCCGTTACGCCGGAATGAACCCAAAGAGAAATGTCATTTTCACACTTATGATTTCCGGTGCCATCGCAGGACTTGCAGCATCAATGATCTACCTCACGGGAATTGAGCATTACAAGATTTCATCTTCCGTTCCGGGAATGGGATTTAACGGTATTGCCGTTGCCTTCCTTGGCGGATTGAATCCTATCGGAGCTATTTTGGCAGGATTCTTTGTTGAGTATCTGACCCTTGGCGGACAGTATCTGAACACAAACTATTACAACCCACAGGTTGCGGACTTGATGGTAGCCATCATCATTTACCTCTGCGGATTCGTATTATTCTTTAAACATTTATTTAGCCAGATCGGCAAAAACAAAGCTGTTAAGAAGGAGGTGCAGGAATAATGACATTACTTATTCAGTACACACTTATCTTCTCGGCAGTATTGATACTTGTAGCTTTGGGCGGTATGTTCTCAGAGCGAAGCGGTATCATCAACCTCGGACTTGAGGGAATCATGGTATTCGGTGCCATGGCAGGATGTATGGTAATGGTTTTGCTTCCTTCCGATGCATCGAAGTTTACCATCATTGTTTTGACACTGCTTGCTTCCGCTGCGGCAGGTATGGTTGCGTCACTCCTTATAGCGGTGGCATGTATCAACTTCAAGGCAGACCAGACACTTATCGGTACGGCTCTCAACATGCTGGCAACAGCAGCCGCAACCGTTATTGTAAAAGCATTTAACACGGTTCGTTCAGGCGGTTCAGATTTCTCGGCAAAGCTGGATTACGTAAAGGGACACGATGCATTCATGTTCAAGATCGGAAATCTGCAGCTCAGCTGGTTTATTGTAATCGCAGTAATCCTTTTAATCTGTGCGACTGTATTTTTCTACAAGACGAAGCTTGCCCTTCGTTTGAGAGCCTGCGGAGAGCATCCTCAGGCTGCTGACTCGGTTGGTATCAACGTATACCAAATGAGATATGTGGGTGTTTTGATTTCCGGTTTCCTCGGAGGACTCGGCGGAATCATCTACGTTGCCGCTGCAAACACTACATGGCATTTTGATTACGGTGTTGCCGGAGCTGGTTTCCTCGCGTTGGCAGTTATGATTTTCGGTCAGTGGAAACCGGAGAGGATAGCATGGGCGGCTGTACTTTTTGCAGTATTCCGTTCACTTTCAAACGTATACATGGGAATCGGATTCTTATCAGCACTTCCGATTTCAGGAACTGTTTACAACATGTTCCCATATATAGTTTCACTTATCGTTTTGGCACTTACATCACAGAATTCTCGTGCTCCAAAGGCAGAGGGAATCCCATACGATAAGGGTGCCAGATAAGACCAGAATGAAAGGATGAAAAATGAAACCGATTATTATTGGAATAGCCGGGGGTACAGGATCGGGGAAATCCACTTTTACAAACAGAATCAGGGATGCGTTTCCTGAAGATTCATCCATAATCTATTACGACAATTATTACAGAGCTCAGGACGATATTCCTTTTGAGCAGCGTAAGTTACAGAACTACGACCATCCGGATGCATTTGAGACAGAGCTTCTTCTGGAGCATCTCGAGATGCTTAAAAACGGACAGGCCGTGAAGTGTCCGGTATACGATTACACGCAGCACAACCGCTCTAAGGAGTGCGTGGAGATACAGCCTAGACCTGTAATCATACTTGAGGGTATTTTGGTATTGCAGGATGTTCGTTTGAGAGAGCAGATGGATATCAAGGTTTACGTTGACGCTGATGCCGATGAGCGAATCCTTAGAAGAGCACTTCGTGACGTGGAAGAGCGTGGACGTGATTTGAGAGGCATAGTTGACCAGTATCTCACAACGGTTAAGCCTATGCATTACATCTATGTGGAGCCTACCAGAGCCATGGCCGACGTTGTTTTGAACAGCGGAATGAATGATGTGGCATTTGATGTGGTTTCTGCAAAAATCAGAAGCATATTGGCGAAGACTAAGTAAATCGTTTATGGTTTTTTAATCCGGGTTTACAATAACTTGTTATAGAGCTTTATAAAGCAGTTACTCGATTTGAGTAGCTGCTTTTTCTGTTGTGTAGAATATATGTACAATTCTTAATACGTTTCTGTTGGGTAAAATATACAAACAATTCTTTATGCGGTTATGTAGTGATAGCAATTTTGTAGAAATAGAAAATTATGATTAAATTTTTGTTGCCAAATCAAAAAATGCTCTATATAATGCCGATTTGTGAGTTAAGAAAGATTTAAGGAACAAGTAAATATTTGGCAAAGCAGGCGAAAGCCTGTGACGCAAAGCTATAGGGACTGTAAAATGTCAGCCGGTTGCATTGTATGAGACACTTGGATGCAAGATAGATTCGATATGTGTTTCACTACTTTTTATGATTACTTGAAGCAAAGGGTTTGATGTCTCCTTTGCTTTTTTGGTTTTATGAGATTGATTTTCAATCGGAAAGGAAAAACAATGAAACGTAATCGTAACATGGTAAGAACTATTATCGTAATAGCATCCGTACTTGCTTTAATCATGGCGTCAACCATTGGAATAATTGGTTTTTCGCATATAAAGAGTGCATATTATTCTTCATTTTCAGAGGAACTTCATGCTGCAGCTGTAATGATGTATGACGAGATCAACAACGAGTGGAGCGGTGACTGGTCAGGTTCTGAAGACGGAGAATTGTATAAGGGTGAAACACCTATTCATGATACATATCAGGCACAGCTTGATTCACTTCATGAGCAGACAGGTATTCATTTTACTGTTTTCTACGGAGAGTATCGTTACATCACATCAATGACAGACAGTGAGACCGGAAATCGTATGGAAGGTACAAAGGCATCTGATACGGTCATCGAAAAAGTTTTGAAAAACGGTGAGGAGTATCTTGCCACAAACTTTGAGATTGGTGGAAAAAACTGGTATGCATATTATATTCCTTTAAAAAACTCAGACGGCAGCGTTGTGGGAATGATCTTTGCCGGACGTGAGACCACTGATGTTGACAACAGCTTGAGACAAGCAGGATCAGCAATAATCGGAGTATTTGTATTCTTCTTCTGTTTGAATTTTATTGTAGCAAGAGTCCTTATAAGCTCATCTACAAAATCTATTCGCAGCATTGTGGGCGGACTTAAGAAGATGGAAGACGGAGAGCTTTCTTTCTATATAGATGATAAAACATTCAGCCGTAAGGACGAGTTGGGTGTAATTGCAGAGACATCTGCAGAACTCAGAGACAGATTACAGGATGTTATCAGTGCAACAAAAGAGTTGTCTCAGGAAGTAAACAACTCCGGTATAGAGCTTTCAAAGTCAGCTGAGGCTGCTTCAAATGTAGCTAATCAGGTTACAAGTGCTGTAGAAGATATCAGCAAGGGTGCTACTTCACAGGCTGAAAGTGTAGAGAACTCTGTTGAGAACACAAATGAGATGGGCAACAGTATCGATGATATCACAGACAGCATCGAAGGACTTTCACTTGCTGCGGATGAGATGATGTTGGGAGCAAACCAGACAGTAGAAGCTATCACTACTCTTATGTCTAAGAATGAAGACGTAATGGCATCAATGCAGAGCATAAATGAGCAGATTCTTCAGACAAATGAATCTGTAAAGAGTATTGCAGAGGCTTCAAGCATCATCACAAGTATTTCAGAGCAGACAAACCTTTTGTCTTTGAACGCATCAATCGAGGCAGCACGTGCAGGAGATTACGGACGCGGATTTTCTGTAGTTGCATCTGAAATCGGTACATTGGCTGAGCAGTCAAAGAGCGCAGCTGTTTCAATCAACCAGATTGTGGAAATGCTCGTTGCTGAGTCACAGAAGAGCGTTGATACTATAAAGATGTTGAATGAAGAAATTGTTGAGCAGAACGACAAACTTGTAAATACAAAGTCAGATATGGATTCCGTTGTAAACAACGTCAGCAACGTAGACCATTCTGCTAAGATTATTTCAGAGAAGATACACCTTTTGAATGCTCTTAAGGCAAGCTTCGCAGATATCATCTCCGAGCTTTCGGCTATTTCACAGCAGAATGCCGCATCTACTCAGGAAACAAATGCTTCTATGGAAGAGTTGAACGCAACATTCGCTCTTATCAGTGAAGCTGCCGCAGATCTCAGAAACATGGCAGAGACATTGAACGAGAAGATGTCATACTTCACACTTGAGGCATTGGAAGCATAATTATAGTATTGTTTACATTTTTTCGATTGTAGCAGTAATTCTCCTTAATAGTATTTAATAGCAAAACTATAATTCACTCCCGGGAATAACACGTTGAATTGTACCTATGAAGTTAGGATACATATAAATGTGGTGTTCTCGGGAGTTTTTTGTTTTGTTAGATATACAATATCTGGGTAACTGAGAAGAATTTGGTTTTAATGAATGTAGAAGATTGGTAAAATAAATACATATGGTTTTTATGGGCAATATGAAAGATAATGTTTCAAAAATGGATCAGGAGAGGCGAATATGAAAAAGCTGGAGGAGACTCTGCTTTCGGATGTAAAAAATCTTGTGGCATTAAGTGAAAACTTGATGATGGACTTGTAGATTGGAGAAGTAAGATGACAGAGAAAAACTTTGATACCGGTAAGGGAATTATACATTATTGGATAGGTGAAATATCAGAAGATGAGACTCAGGGGAAAGCCCTTCCGGAGCTTGTATTTTTGCCGGGACTCACTGCAGATCACAGATTGTTTGACAAGCAGGTGGAGTATTTTGAGGGCAAATACAGGTTGTTTGTGTGGGATGCACCCGCTCATGCCTCATCTTATCCTTTTGAGATGACGTTCAGCCTTAAAGACAAGGCAGTTTGGCTCAAGGAGATTCTCGACGGGGAAGGTTTTAACAATCCTCTCATAGTGGGACAATCTATGGGAGGCTATTTGGGACAGATGTTTGGAGAACTGTTTCCGGAAAGAATGAAAGGTTTTATATCTGTGGATTCCGCTCCGCTTAAGATAGAATACTATACGGGAATCGAGAGATGGCTTTTGCATCGTATGGAACCGGTATACTTTCACTATCCGTGGAAATGGCTTTTAAAGCAGGGCAGCGAAGGCGTGGCAACCTCAGAGTACGGAAGAAAAATGATGCTAGATATGATGATGACCTACGATGGAGACCAAAAGAGGTACGCAGAACTTGCCGGAGGAGGATATCGGATTCTGGTGGAAGCCGTGGAGGAAAAGATGGCCTACGATATAAAATGTCCCGCACTTCTTATTTGTGGAACAAAGGACCATGCAGGCTCTTGCATAAGATACAACAAAGCATGGCACAAGAAGACAGGCATTCCAATAAAGTGGATAGAGGGGGCAGGCCATAATTCCAACACAGACGCACCGGAAGAAATAAATGAGCTCATAGAGGATATGGCAGAAAACTTATCGTCGATGCTTTAGATGTGATAACGAGAAAAAGAATAATGAAAAGTGTAAAAAACGACAATTTCGGAGAAGAGTTAAAGGCATACTTTCACCTTCCGGGATTATTTGAGTTTTATGAATTGTATAAAGTTTTTCTCCCGCTTTACAGGGAGCACCGGGAGTATTTCTATGATTGGTGTGAAATCGGCTCAATTTACGGTGCACCGGGCGATTGCCTTTGGGGCGGCGGAAGAGTCGGTTTTGGTGAGGCAAAAGCCCGCGACGTTGTTTCTCTTATG